>SKPY01000133.1 GCA_007119305.1 Nitriliruptorales bacterium | reverse complement strand
GCTGGGGTTGTCGGTGCAAGGCGGGCGCGTGGTCGCACGCGTCGCGGACGAGCCCTTCGGCTACATGTGACGGCTACGCCATACGGCGCGCGTGCGCCTGCATCTGCCGTCGCCGGCGGGGGGCCGAGCAGAGATTCTCCGTTGACAAGCCAAGGCCAAGATACCCAGCGAGGGCTGGTGCCGCGGCGCTCCAGGAGTGTGGGAGAGGACCTGGAGCTTTGCGGGACCGGACGGGCGTGCTACGTGGGAGTGGGTCGTCACGCCGCCCGTCAGAAGGCGGGTCATACTTCGGTTTCAGGCGGATGCTAGGCTGCCGCAGCCGCACCACACAGAAGCCGGGGATGCCGTCCGTCGACCTACTCGCCCAGCAAGCACGTCAAGGGAGGCAAGCGATGGATCTGGCCAGCCGCTTGGAACAGGTCTACACGGGAGCGGTCTTCGACGTCCTACGGAGCATGGGACACCGCGCCTGCGTCCTGCCCGCCGACATCCGGCCTCTGGACCCCGACCGCACATTGGCGGGCCGCATCTACACCGTGAGCGGGCACGTCGAGGAGGGTCTCGACCCGCACGAGACCTACGTGCAGTGGACCGGATTCCTTTCGCGCGTGCCGCCCGACACGGTGGTGGTCTGCCAGGCCAACGACTCCTGGGGCGCCCACATGGGAGAGCTCTCAGCCGAAACGCTGAGCCGCAAGGGCGTGCGCGGCTACATCGTCGACGGCGGCTGCCGTGACACGAAGGCGATCCTCGAGCTCGGGTTCAGGGTGTGGTGCCGCTACATGACGCCGGCAGACCTGGTCGGTCGCTGGGTCTGCGACCGCTTTGAGGAGCCGATCCAAGTCGGCGAGGTGACGGTCCACACGGGGGACTACATCTGTGCGGACCGCGACGGGGTGGTGGTCATCCCCGAGGCGCTCGTCCCTGACGTCGTCGACCAGACGGAGGCCATGGTCAACACGGAGAGCCAAGTCCGGACCGCGATCCTGGACGGGGTCGACCCGCAGGAGGCCTACCTGCGCTTCCGAGCCTTCTAGCGGTCGCGACCGGCCGTGCGGCGGGCCCCCGGAAGACACGGGGAGTTGTTCGCGCACGATGCATCCTGTAAAAACCGTGGCAACGGCCACACGGTGGCGCGGTGTCTCCTGGGGTGTGACAGGCTGCAGTGACCGCCGCGGCGTCCACTGTGGACGGCGAGTCCCCGAGAGCAAGGAAGCTGATGCAGGCGACGCGAGAGTGGCTGACCACAAGCCTGGGGCTGCCCGCAGCCGACGGCGGCGCGCTGCCCGAGGCCGAGGGCCGCTTCGCGGATGGCGCCCGCTATCACATCGAGATCCCCTCCGTGGAGGGCCCCGACGCCTTCCAGGCCGTGCTGGACGCTGCGGCCAGCTACGACGTGCCCGTGCACCGGATCAGTCAGGGCAGCGGCATCATGCTGCAGACCGACGCCGAGATCGAGCGCATGGTGAAGCTCGGGGCCGAGCACGACATCGAGGTGTGCCTGTTCGTCGGCCCGCGGGCGGCCTGGGACATCGGCGCGCAGGTCCGCGCCGACACCGGCCGGGTCGTTGCCGGGTCGTTGCGCGGCGCCCGCCAGCTCGTCTACGGGGTGGAGGACGTCATCCGCGGCTGTGATCTGGGGCTGCGCAGCGTGCTCGTGGCGGACCTCGGGCAGCTCTGGGTCCTCGCGCGGATGAGGGCCGACGGCCAGCTGCCCGCAGAACTCGTGCTGAAGACCTCCGTGTCGCTGCCGGCGGCCAACCCGGCGACCGCACGCGTGCTCGAAGACCTCGGGGCCACCACGATCAACCTGCCGGTGGACCTCACGCTGGAGCAGATCGCGAGCATACGCGACGCCGTCTCGGCGCCGCTCGACATCTACATAGAGGGTGCCGACGACTTCGGCGGGCCGGTCCGCCACTACGACATCCCCGAGATCGTCCGGATCGCCGCCCCGGTACACCTGAAGTTCACGGTCCGCAACGCTCCTGGCATCTATCCCTCCGGCGGCCATCTGCACCAGGTCGTCGTCGCCACGGCGGAGGAGCGGGTGCGCCGTGCGGCCATCGGCCTCGGGCTGCTCAAGCGCCATGCGCCCCACCTCGCCGAGTGACCGACGCTCGAGCTCACGATGGCGCCAGCCGCCCGCTCCCCCACACAACCTGTCCGTCCGCGATCCGGGAGCACGCAGCATGGAACACGACACCGCCACCCTGACGGGTGCGAACCTCATCGCCGGTGGAGAGTCGCGCCGACGCGATGAGACGTTCGCGGCCGTCGATCCCCGCACCGGCCAGGAAGGGTCGGTGCGGTTCCATGACGCCACCTCCGCCGAGGTGGAGCGGGCCGCGGCAGCGGCTGCCGAGGCCGCCGGCGTGCTCGCGGACCTCGAGCCGGCGACCATCGCGGCGTTCTTGCGCGCCGCCGCCGACGAGCTCGAGGCGCTTGGTGACACCCTCATCGCGCAGGCGGACTTCGAGACGGCGCTCGGCGAGACGCGGCTCGCGGGGGAGCGGGCTCGCACCTGCGGGCAGCTGCGAGCCTTCGCCGAGCTCGTCGAGGGGGGCCGCCACTTCGAGGCGATCATCGACACCGCCGACCCCTCGGCGACACCACCGCAGCCGGATCTGCGCCGCATGCTCATCCCCGTCGGCCCCGTAGCGGTCTTTGGGGCGAGCAACTTCCCGCTGGCGTTCAGCGTGCCCGGCGGAGACACGGCCTCTGCCCTGGCCGCGGGCTGCCCTGTCATCGCAAAGGCGCACCCGTCCCACCCGGGGACGTCCGAGCTCTCGGCTCGTGCGATCATCGCGGCCGCCGGGCGCAGCGGTCTGCCGGACGGCACCTTCTCGATGGTGCAGGGCCGCCAGCCCGAGGTTGGGCGCGCGCTCGTGCTAGCTGAGAAGGTCAAGGCCGTGGGGTTCACGGGCTCGTCGAAGGTTGGCCGGGCCCTGTTCGACCTCGGTACCGGACGTGACGAGCCGATACCGGTGTACGCGGAGATGGGCAGCCTCAACCCTGTGTTCGTGTCGCCCGGCGCGGCGGCTGCGCGCGCTGAGGAGATCGCCGCGGGCTATGCCGGCTCCATGACGCTCGGTGCCGGCCAGTTCTGCACGAAGCCCGGCCTGATCTTCGTGCCCGCCGACGAGCACGGTGACCACCTGGTCGAGGAGATCTCCGAGCGGCTCCGCGACCACGAGGCCTCCCCGCTCTTGAACGCGGGGATCCGGCAGGCGCTCCTCGACCAGCTCGGGCGCACGAAGCAGCTCGAGGGCGTGGAGACGGTGGTCGAGGGTCCGACACCGGGTGACGCCGGTTGGTCCCTGGCGCCCACGCTGCTGCAGGTGCAGCTCGACACGCTGCTTGCGACGCCTGAGCTGCTCGAGGAGCACTTCGGGCCCGCATCCATCGTGGTGCGCACAGCGTCGGAGCGCATGCTCGAGGCCGCTGACGCGCTGGAGGGCAGTCTCACCGCGACGGTCCACGGTGTGGAGGCCGAGTTCGACGAGCTCGACGAGCTGACCACACGGCTGCGCGAGAAAGCAGGCCGCCTCATCTGGAACGGCTTCCCCACGGGTGTCGCGGTGGCTGCGGCCCAGCACCACGGCGGGCCGTACCCAGCCACAACGGCAGCGCAGCACACGTCCGTGGGGATCACCGCAATCCGTCGGTTCCAACGGCCCGTGGCATACCAGAACGCCCCCAACGAGCTGCTGCCACCGGTGTTGCGGGACGCCAACCCGCTCGGCGTGCCCCGACTCGTCAACGGCGAGGTGACGACGGATCCCGTGACGCGCTGAGCCGGCGCGAGAGAAGGAGCGAACGCGTATGCGACTGCTGCGGGTCGGCCCCAGCGGGGCGGAACGTCCAGCGGTGTTGGTGGACGACGAGACGGCCCTCGACGTGTCAGGGGTCGTGGACGACTTCGGTCCCGTGTTCTTCGCTGCGGACGGCCTCGCCCGCTTGGAGCGCGCGTTGCAGCGGGACGAGAACGAGCTGCCGCGGATCGCGCTCGCGGACCAGCGCATCGGCGCTCCCATCGCGCGGCCTCACAAGGTGTTGTGCATCGGCCTCAACTACTCCGACCATGCCCGCGAGTCGGCCATGGCGGTGCCTGAAGAACCCGTGGTGTTCGGCAAGACGACGAACACGGTCGTGGGTCCCTACGATGACATCTATCTCCCGCGCAACGCGCAGAAGGTGGATTTCGAGGTGGAGTTGGGCGTGGTGATCGGTGCCGAGGGTCGTTACCTGCCCGACCGCGACGCGGCCAGCGCGGTGATCGCCGGCTACTGCGTGTCCCATGATGTGTCGGAGCGGAGCTTCCAGCTCGAGCGCGGGGGTCAGTGGATCAAGGGCAAGTCGTGCGAGACG
Organism: Nitriliruptorales bacterium; assembly: GCA_007119305.1. Lineage (GTDB taxonomy): Bacteria > Actinomycetota > Nitriliruptoria > Euzebyales > Egibacteraceae > SKPY01. The sequence continues at coordinate 28,226 of SKPY01000133.1, read as the reverse complement.
TTCAACCCCCTCGGTCCCTGGCTTGTGACGCCCGACGAGCTCCCCGACGTGCAGGATCTGAAGCTCACGTTGCGGCTCAACGGGGCGCCGCAGCAGCAGGGCTCGACCGCGCTGATGATCTTCGACGTGCCGCATCTCGTCTGGTACCTAAGCCAGTTCTTCGTCCTCGAACCGGGGGACCTGATCAACACGGGCACGCCGGCGGGGGTGGGCGCCGGGCAGGACCCACCGCGCTTCCTGAACGACGGGGACGTGGTCGAGCTCGAGATCAGCGGGCTGGGTCTGCAACGACAGACGTGCAGGCCGGCGCCGTGACGCAGCACGAGCGGACGGCGATCGTCACCGGAGCCGGCTCCGGGATCGGACGCGCGACCTCGCACCGCCTCGTCGCGGAGGGCTACCGGGTGTGCGGGCTCGACATCGACGAAGCGGGCTTGGCCCGGACCGCCGACACGGCGCCCAGCGGGCAGTTCACCGTTCGCGTGGTCGACCTCACCGACGTGGCGGCGCTGGAAGCGGTGCTGGCGGAGGTCGTAGTGGAGGAAGGTGTCCCAGACCTCCTCGTGAACAACGCCGGCGTGGGCGTCGCGGCGACGACGCCTGAGACGTCAGTGGCCGATTGGGAACGGACGATTGGCGTCAACCTGGGCGGGGTGTTCCACACCTGCCGTGTCGTGCTGCCGCATATGGTCGCACGAGGCGAGGGGGTCATCGTGAACGTCTCGTCGGTTGCCGGGATCGTCGGGGTGCGGCGCCGTGCGGCCTATTGCGCCTCGAAGGCGGGGGTCATCGGCCTGACGCGCGCGATCGCGGCGGACCACGCCGCCGAGGGCATCCGGGTCAACGCGGTCTGTCCAGGCACGGTGGACACGGAGTGGATCGGGAAGATCCTCGCCAGCGCGCCTGACCCGGACGCGGCGCGCGCGGCAATGGAAGCCCGTCAGCTGGACGGCCGGATGGGCTCACCCGAGGAGGTCGCGGCGGGCATCGCCTTCCTCGCGAGCCCGGAAGCTCGGTTCGTCAACGGCAGCGCCTTGATCATGGACGGCGGCATGACCGCTGTCTAGCAGGGGTCGCACACCTTTGAGGAGGAGCGTATGGCACTGTGGAAGGTCATGGTCGACGGCGTCGCTCGGCTGGCACGCGGGCCGGCGGTCGAAGGGCCTTCCGAGCTGCTGCCGCCAGAGCTGACGCTCGACGGCATCCTCGGGGCTGAGGACGCGGCGGCCCAGCTGGCTGAAGCCCTCGCTGCACGGGTCGCCGGCTCCGTGCCCGTCGGCACGCCGGTGCTTGCCCCGCTCGATCGTCAGGAGGTGTGGGCTGCGGGTGTCACGTATCCGCGCAGCCGTGACGCAAGGATGCACGAATCCCAAGCACCGGACGCCTACGATCGGGTCTACGAGGCCGCACGTCCCGAGCTGTTCTTCAAGGCGGCTCCAGGACGGGCGGTCGGTCCGGGCGCCCGGGTGGGTGTGCGGGCCGACTCCGGCTGGGACGTGCCTGAACCGGAGCTGGCCCTGGTGGCGGACCGGTCCGGGCAGATCGTCGCTTACAGCATCGGCAACGACGTGTCGTCACGCAGCATCGAGGGCGAGAACACGTTGTATCTGCCGCAGGCCAAGGTGTTCCGGGGTAGCTGTGCCGTGGGACCGTGTCTCGTGCCCACCGAGGAAGCCCCCCCGGTCGATGCCATGCGCATCACCCTCGAGGTCACCCGGGATGGGTCCAGCGTGTACACCGATGAGGTGCACGTCGCAACGATGACGCGCACCCCCGAGGAGCTCATCCGCTGGCTCTACCTCGCCCAGGACTTCCCCTATGGGGCCGTGCTCCTCACCGGCACCGCCATCGTGCCCGAGGACGACTTCACCCTGCGGCCCGGTGACGACGTGCGCATCGCCATCACCGGGCTTGGCGAGTTGCGCAACGGTGTCGAGCAGGTCGGCGCAGCCCCGCCGCCCAGGTCAGCGTGATCCCGGTCAGCGCTGCAGCGCGGCGATGATCTCGTCGCACGTGGCGATGGTCGAGACGTTGGCCAACGCGTACTCGAACGCGGCCCGTTGCCAGTCGTCATTGAAGGTCGCCGTCCCGTCCAACGGCATGACGACCTCGTAGCCGGCGTCCGCCGCGTGGCGTGCCGTGTGCTCGACAGCCATGTTCGTGAGCGCACCGCCGCTGATGACGGCGGTGATGCCGAGACCCTGCAGGATGGTCTGGAGGGTGCTGCCATAGAAGGGGTTCATGCGCATCTTCTCGACGACGAAGTCACCCTCCTGCGGTTCCAGCCCTGCGCAGGGTGCCGCACCCCAGGAGCCACGCTCCATCGCCCCGGAGTCCTTCAGCCCTTGGAACAACGGGGCGTTGGTCGCCTGGCCCCGGCAGCCCTTCTCCACCATGTACCACACGTGGATGACCGCACCGCCGCTGGCGCGCAAGGCATCGGCGAGACGCACCAGGTTCTCCACGGTGTTCTGGCTCTTGGCGTGTGCTGCGGGCCCCGCGTCAGCAAAGGCGCCACCCTCGGTGACGACGTCGTTCTGCATGTCCTGGATGATGAGGGCGGTGCGGCCGGGATCGAGTCTCAGGCGCGTGGCAGTGTCACTCATGGCGGTTCCTCCTGGTTGCGAACGTGGGCGCGGGACGGTATGGGCGACGTCAGCGCATATAGCCGAGCCGGTTACCTGCAACGAGCATTTCGAGGCGGTAGAGGGAGGTGGAGGCGGTGAAGTAAAGGGTCTGCCAGCCGTCCTCGGCCCAGTTCAGATTGGCGCAGTTCTCCGGTAGCTCGATCACGCCGAGGCGATTGCCGCGTGCATCGAACACCCACACGCCCCCCGGGCCGGTCACGTAGACGTTGCCGTGCTCGTCGATCTTCATCCCGTCGACGACGCCCTTTTCGATGACACCGTCGCCGATGCCGTCCGCGAAGACGCGGTCGTTCGTCACTGAGCCGTCGGGCTGGACATCGAATACCCGGATGTGCGCCCGCGGTGTGTCGTTGATGTAGAGCAACGACTCGTCCGGTGAGAAGCACAGGCCGTTGGGCTGTTCGAAGTCCCCCATGACGAGCTCGACCTCGCCACCGCCAGGCGGGACCCGAAACACCCCCTGGAAGTCGAGCTCCTGCTCGCGTTCGACACCGAACCCCGGCATGCGCCCGAAGGTCGGGTCCGAGAAGTAGATGGAGCCGTCCGACTTGACCACCACGTCGTTGGGCGAGTTGAGTTCCTGCCCCTGGTAGTGGGTGGCCGCCGCCTCGCGGGTGCCATCCGGACGCTCGCGGACCACCGAGCTCGTCGAGTGCTCGCAGACGATCAGGTTGCCGTCGTTGTCGATGGTCATGCCGTTGCCCTTGTTGCTCGGCCGCATGACTTCGCGGACACCCTCGCCGGGGTCGTAGCGTCGGCGCACGTCCCCCGGCATGTCGCTGAACAGCAGGTAGGAGCCGTCCGCGAACCAGATCGGCCCCTCAGTGAACGTGAAGCCGCTCGCAACTTGCTGCGCTGCAGCCCCGCGGGCTGCGAGGTCGTGCATCGCCGCGGAATCAGCCTTGAGACCCATGTGTACACCCCAGTGTTCAAGCTCGTCGGTCAGGGGAAGCGGCGGTACGGATGCTGGCTTCCGGTCCATCTGCAACCGGCTCCGCTTCAACCGCAGGAGGCTACCCCGGCTCGCTGGACGGTGGCAACAGCGTCGGAAAAGGAAATCCGCGGTTCGGACTGAGTGCGCCGGCACTGAGCAGCGTGCCTAGACGGTCGGCTGGGCCACCGCGAGCGGCCGGTAGCCGAGCGCAGCTGAGATCTGCACGGCCGTCGAGCGGGTCGCCGTCACCAGGGGCGCGTCGGGTGCGTCATCGAAGCGATCGAGGGGCACGCAGCAGCCGACGCCGGCGACCACTGCACCGGAGTGGTCGCGGACCGGTGCGGCGACACCGCAGACGCCTTCACGCCAGCTCCCGCGGTTGATGGCATAGCCGCGCCGGCACGTGTCTGCCAGCTCCGCGAGCAGGGCGTCGCGGTTGGTCACCGTGTCGCTCGTGTACTGCGGCAGCGGCTGGGTGGAGAGTACCCGGTCGAGCTCGTAGGGCGGCTGGTACGCGAGCAGGACTCGCCCCACGGAGACGCAGAAGCCTGGGGCGCGCACCCCGATGTGAGCGATGGGGCCGTCCGCGGTATCTGACCGCTCGAGCTGTGCGATGTAGACCACGTCACTCGCGTGGTAGATGCCGAGGTGCACGGTCTCGTGCACCCCGTGGCTCAGCTCGACGAGATACGGCAACGCTGCGGTCCGCAGATCCCGGGTCCCGCGGGCGAGCCCCGCCAGCTCGAAACAACGGGAGCCGAGGACGTACGTCCCACGCTGAGGGTCACGGGCTGCATACCCCTGGCGCACGAGTGTGGCGAGAATGCGCTCGGCTTCGGGCTCGGAGATGTCGAGAACGGCAGCCGCCTCCTGCGTGTCCAGCGGATGGTCGGTGTTGACCAATGACTCCAACAGGGTGAACGCGTGCTCCAGAATGCGGATCATCGACGGCTCCCCGATGCGCTCGCCAGATCTATTGTTGCCCAAGCGGCCCCGAGTGACGGCCATGGCCGTCTTTCGCGGTGTGGTGACGCCTCAGAAGCGCGTGACGCAACGATCATGCATCATCGATTGTTCACGAAAACGAGCGGGAGGACAAGCCGAGGCAAGCTGCGGAAACACGCCCAGGGCCCGGCGTGTGCCGGGCCCTCGACGGCTGCTCGGAGATACGGCGGCGCCGTCGGGCGGCTCAGATGACCTCGATCTCGCTGGTCATCAAGCGGGTCCGGTTGGACGTGTGTGCAGCCACGTCCTCGCCGGCAGCCTTGCCCGCATCGGTCGCAAAGGCGGCGGCCAGGGCGTCCTGGTCGTCGAACCAGAGCTCCGACACCGCGTCGTAGGGGTGATTCGGGTCGTCCGCGAGCACGACGCTCATCCGGTACTGACGCAGGCCGGGGAGCTGCTTGCCGAACTCGACGTGCTCCTTCGTCGCCCAGTCGCGGAACTCGTCGAGGCTCATGTCCTCACGGCGCTTCATCAGCGAGATCACTTTCAGCATCATGTGCTCCTTCGATCGAGGGGAACAGGCGCGAGGCGGTCATGGCCAGAGAGCGAAGAACCTTGCCGGTGCCCCCTCGGCCTCGCGCATCTTCGGCCAGGTGGCGAAGAACGAGAACCGGTCGTCATCCGGCACCGCACGCAGGTTGGTGAGGTGCTGCATGAGGATGGCCCCCGCCTCCAGGACGATCTTGTGGATGATGAACTCCTCTGAGGTGAAGTCCTTGCGCCGGGCAGAGTGCTCGCTGAAGCAGTCGAAGCCGACCGCCTTCGCGCCCTTGTCGATGAGCCACCGCGCCGCCTCGGGCTCGCAGTAGGGCGATTCCATGAAGTAGCGGGGGAAATCGCCCCACGCCTCGTCGCTCCAGTCCGTCCGCACAAGGACGATGTCGCCCCGCCGGACCTCGGGGGCGTGCTCCTCGAGGTCGGCGATGCTGATCGCGTGATCCGGTTCCACGTGACTGAGGTCCACGACGAGCGCATCCCCGCACGCCCGGTCGAGCGCGACATCCGCGGCAGTTTCCCCGTCCTCGACGCAGTGGCGCGCGAAGTCGACATGCGATCCGGTGTGGAGGAGCATGTTGACCCTGCTCGCCTGCCAGAAGCCCGGACCCCTGTGGAAGCTTTCCATTGCGACCTCGACACCGGCCGATGGTGGCGACGGCGTGCCTGGGCCGAACGGGAGCGTGAGATCGATGATCGGCACGGGCGGAACCTCCTGGGAACCCGCCGGCCGGCGCGCAGAGAGGCGACCTGCGGGGGTCGCCTCTACGCGCGTGGCGGCGTAACGCGATGGGTCGCTGGCGGTTTCAGGATCAGGCAGGGCTGCCCCGCGCCACACCCGGGTCGCCGGGATCAGGGCGCCTGGGGCCGGCGGCGCCTCCGCCTCCGCTCCCGCTCACATCGGCTGCAGGCAGCGACACGTGGATGAAGCCGTCGCCGCCGTTGCTCGAGACGGCCGTGATGGAGATATCGTCGTCGAAGATGAGCCACTTGCCGTCCCGGCGAGGTGCGCGCTGCTCCCTCTCATCAAGGGCACGGAGCACCCGCTCCGGCGTTGCTGGCATCTCCGTGATCCACACGCCGACGGCGTCGTGGATCGCTGCGCCGATCGCCGGCGGCTGTGCGTTGTTCGCCATCTCGCCGATGGCCTTCGCGCCGAACGGGCCGTCCGCCGAGGGGTTCTCGATGATGAGGTTGACGTACTCGGGCGTGTCCTTCAGTGCCGGCATCAGGTAGTGGCCGAACCGGTCACCACGGTGCTCAAGCGTTGGGTAGTAGGGGTAGGCCTGCTCGAGGAGGCCGAGGCCGATGCCCATCGCACCGCCGCCCTCGATCTGCCCCTCGACCATCGTAGGGTTGATGGCCTTCCCGACGTCGTAGGCCTGGATGAGCTTCGTGACGACGACCTCGCCGGTCTCGTCGTCGACCTCGACCTCAGCGACGCAGGCGGCGTAGGAGATCGCGGCATGCGGGTCGCACTCGCCGGTCTCGGGATCGGGCTCCGAGGCGGGCTTCATCCAGCCGCCAGAGCCGGTGACGATGGTGCCGTAGGCGTAGGTCGCGGCACCGGCGACCTCGTCCACGCCCAGCTTCTGGGTCGGGGTCCCCTTGACCCGCACCTCTCCGTCTACGACCTCGAGGTCGTTGGGGTCGACCTCCATCTCCTGGGCGGCGATGGCGAGCAGGGCCTCCCGGGTCTTCTCCGCGGCCACGCGCACCGCGTTGCCGCCGATGAAGGTGCCGCGGGAGGCGAACGTGCCGGTGCACAGCGGTGAGGAATCCGTGTTCGACACGTCCATCGTGACCCAGTCGTAGGGCACGCCGAGCGCGTCGGCAACGATCTGCGTGTGCACGGTCCTCGACCCCTGGCCGATGTCGACCGTGCCCGCGAAGACGTCCACGCGCCCGTCCGGCTTGATCTTGATCCAAGCCTGGCTCGGGTCACCGCCCAGGTTCATCCCGGTCGGGTACTCGATCGCGGCCAAGCCGCGTCCACGGTGCCTCATCAGCGGTTCCTCCACGCGTCAGCCTTGCCCAACTGGTCCTCGAGGTGTTCCGGGAGCAGCTCCCCGGAGCGCTCCCCGGGTGTCATCTGCGCGTACTCCGAGGGCAGCTCGACGCCCGCCGCGTCGGCGCATGCCAGGATGGTCGGCACCGTCGAGGGGTCCTCGAGCTTCACGCGGGTCGGTGTCAGGTCCCCGATCCGGTTGCCGTTCTTAAGCCGCAGCTCCCAGGGGCTGATCCCGAGTTCCCCCGCGATGCGGTTCATGTGGGTCTCCACCGCGAACGAGACCGAGGTGACACCGAACCCACGCATCGCCGACGTCGGCACGTGATTGGTGTAGACGACGTAGGAGTTCATGAACACGTTCGGGATCGTGTACGCGCCGGCCGAGTGGTGGAGATGCTTCATCGCCCCGTAGGCCGAAAAGCCCGTGTACGCCCCCGCGTCGTGCAGCGTGAGCGTGCGCCGCCCGAGGATCCAGCCATCGCGGGACACCGCGTCGGCGATCTCGATGTGCCACGGCGCCCGGGTCCACAGCGCCAGGAACTCCTCCTCTCGGGTGCTGCGGTACTTGACCGGGCGGCGGGCCTTGCGCGCCAAGAGCGCTGCAATCGGCTCGACGGCGGTGTCGACCTTGCCACCGAACCCGCCACCAACGGTGCCGCCGACGAACTTGATCTGGTTCAGTGATACGCCCAGGAACTTCGCGACGATGCCCATGGAGAAGTACATGGCCTGCGTCGTCGAGTGGACGGTCATCTTGCCGTCCGCCTCCGGGATCGCAAGCGCCGCCTGCGTCTCGATCGGTGCCTGCTCGATGGCCTGCGGCCGGTAGCAGCCCTTCACGATCACGTCGGCCTGCTCAAAGGCCCAGTCGACGTCGCCCTTGCGCACCCGGCAGTGGTCGTAGGGGTCGTAGAAGTAGACGTTGCCGTCGGGTGTGACCTGCGGCTGGTCCGGGTCGAACGCCTTCCGGATGTCCAGGAACGGCTGACGCTCCTCGTAGTCCACCTCGATCATGTCGACGGCTTGCTGCGCGCGCTCCTCGCTCTCCGCGGCCACGGCAGCGATGAGCTGGCCCTTGTGACGAACCTCGTCCTCCGCGAGCAGCGGCATGTCCGGCGGCACGCCCAGGTCCTCGAGGTGCCCGACGACGTTGCGGTCCGGATCTTCGTGGGTGAGCACGGCGTAGACGCCGTCGAGGGCTTCGGCCCGAGAGGTGTCGAGTCGGGTGATCCGCCCCGAGTCGATGGACGACCGCAACGTCCGGCACCACAGCATGCCGGGCACCTTGAAGTCGTCGACGTACCGGGTGCGTCCCGTCACATGCAGCAGTCCGTCGTAGCGTGGGAAGCGTGCGCCAACGGCCTTCATGACTGTCCTCCGGTGTCGAGGATCATGGTCTCCTCCCCGCCGGCGGTGCCGGCCCTGCGGAGCTCCTCGAGGTCGAACGTTTCACCGCGGCTGGCCGCTTCGACCGCCTCGATGATCTTGACGTACCCGGTGCAGCGGCAGAGGTGACCGCCCATGACCTCTTCGATCTCCTGCCGTGTGACGCCGTCGCCGTTGGTCGCGTCGATGAGGGCGGTCGCGGCGAGCATCATGCCGGACGTGCAGTAGCCACACTGGGCCCCGTACTTGGCGTAGAACGCCTGCTGCACGGCGGTCAGCTCGCCTGCATCGCCCAGCCCCTCGACGGTGGTGATCATCGCGCCCTCGACGCTTGCCAACGGCGTCAGACACGAGCGCTGCGGCTTACCGTCGACAAGCACGGTGCAGGCACCGCAGCCACCCTGCTGGCAGCCGGCCTTCGGGCTCGTGATGTCGAGCTCCTCGCGGAGCACATGAAGGAGTGAGGCAAGCGGTCCGCTGTCGACTTCCTGCTCAGCTCCGTTGACCATGAGTCTCATGCATCCGTCCTTTCGGTCCTAGAGATCTGCCAGGGCGCGCGCGACGAGCGTGGGCAGGACCCGGCTGCGGTACCAGGCCGACGCGAGCGCGTCGTCGAAGGGCTCGGCATCGTCCAGCGCCCGTGCGGCCGCGTCCTCGGGGCTCGCACCGTCCGCCAGCGCTTGCTCGACCGCGGGCAGCCGGCTGCAGCCGGGGCTGGCCCCCTTGGCCGCGACCTTCGTGGCGCTGCCGGCGCGCACGGCGGTGACGGCCATGTACGTATACGGGTGCGCGTGTGGCCGGTCGAGCCGTGTGTAGCTGCCTGCCTCGGGCTCGTCGAAGCCGAACTCGAGGGCGAGCCGCTCGTCGTCACCGCCGAAACGGCGGAGGTAGGAAGCGACGGGCTCGGTACGCTCACCGCCTGAGCCGGTATGACGGACTGTCGCGTCCAGCGCCAGCAGCACCGCCTGGAGGTCCCCGTCGCTGATGGTGGAGATGTTGCCGCCGAGGGTGGCCTGCCGCCGCACCTCGGGGTCGGCGAGCTGGCGGGCTGCCGTCGCGAGCGGTTCGGGCGCCTCGGCAGCCACGGCCTCGAGGGTGGTGCCAGCTCCGATCCGGACCGTGCCACCCTCCCGAATGATCGCGTCGAGCCCGGCACGGCTCAGGAGCAGGGCTCGTTCGGGGACGAGGCGGCCCGCGACGATCTCGGGCATCAGGATCGTCCCGCCGCCGATGACGACGATCCCGTCCCCGTCGCCGAAGGCTTCGATGGCCTCGGAGGGTGAGGACGGGATGAGAACTTCCGCAGAGGCGGTTGACGCGGCAGTCATGTGCACAACCCCTATACTCGTCACTTGTCCCAGACGCTTCGGTAGGCCGCTCTCGGCCGTTGACAGACCCTACGGTTTCGCGCCAGCCACGGTCAAGCCCCATCCGCATCGCGGGAGCATCTTTCCGTGATGCGGACGACTTGCTGCCCATCGAACTGATTGCCCGATGGCGGGCTCGGGAAGAAAATCGGCCCGTCCCCTTGTCAGGCGGCATGGCCCTGCCTACTATGCTGCTCATTGGCTCCGTGGAGCGGACCCGTTCGTCCACGATGCAGAACGCTTGCCGTTTCCACCGGAGCCCACAACCCGCCGGCAGAGCGGTGCTGGACCGTCGGCGCGTTCCGCCGGCGGGGCTCGTGCCCGTACCGACGAGTGAGAGAGAGCATGCGCCAGTTCTTCACCGTGGGCTTGAACGGACTCACGCTGGCCGGCTTGTACTTCCTCGTGGCCAGTGGGCTCACGCTGATCTTCGGCCTCATGCGCATCGTCAACCTGGCGCACGGCACGCTGTACCTGCTCGGGGGCTACGTGGCGTGGACGGTCATCCGCGCAACGGACAGCTTCATGCTCGGAGCCCTTGTCGCCGCGCTCCTCATCGGGGTGGTGGGGCTCGTCCTGCACCAGGGGCTGCTCCGCACCATCGAGCGCGACGACATGCGCGTCGCCCTCGTCACCATCGGTGTCTCACTGATCGGCGCCGACCAGATGCTGGCCTACTTCGGGGGGGTGGCACACAGCATCCCGACACCTGAGCCGCTGCGCACCGCCGTGCCGGTTCCCTTGCTCGGCATCAACTATCCTGCGTACCGGCTGACCATCGTCGGCATCGCCGTTGCGGTGGGCATCGGGCTCTGGCTCCTGCTCAGCCGTACCCGCTTCGGCATGATCGTGCGGGCGGGCGTGGACGACCGGGAGATGGTGTCCGCGTCGGGGATCAACATCCGGCTCGTATTCGTGGCCGTGTTCCTCCTCGGTGCCGCGCTCGCCGGCCTCTCCGGGGCAATCGGGGGCGCTGCGTTCTCCCTGGCGCCAGGCGTCGACATGCAGTTCCTGCTCTTCTCTCTGGTCGTCATCATCGTCGGTGGCATGGGCAGCGTGGGCGGCGCGGCCCTCGGGGCGGTGCTCGTTGCCATGGTGTCGAACTACGCTCTGGCATACGCGTCGTCATTCGCCGCGGTGCTCGTCTTCGGGTTGATGATCACCGTGCTCGCGGTCCGCCCGCAGGGGATCTTGGGGAAGGTGGCAGTGTGAGGCTCTCGTCGCCTGCCGTTCGCTGGACCGCGCGCGGGGTCCTCCTCGCAGCGCTCATCATCTACCCGTTCGTGGTGCCGCAGCCCGGCTTCTGGGTCGTGAACATCGGCATCAAGTCCCTCTGGCTCGGCGTCATGGCGCTGAGCCTCATCTTCCTGTACAAGTTCACGGGCTTGCTGTCGCTGGGCCAGCTTGCGTTCTGGGGCGCCGCCGGCTACACGATCGGCTACCTCGTGCAGCTGCAGGGGTGGTCCTTCGCGCCCGCCATCGCGCTCGGCATCGTGTTCGGGATCCTCCTCGGCGCCCTCGTCGGCTCCTTCGCGATCAGAGCGTCCGGGGTGTACTTCCTCATGCTCACCCTGGCCGTGGCCCAGCTGATGTACTTTGCTGCCCTGCAGGCGTCCCAGTTCACCCGTGGTCACCAGGGCATCACCGGCATTCGCCCACCGACCTTCCTCGGTCTCGACCTCGTCAGTGCGCGCACGCAGTACCTCGTGGCCCTGACCATTGCGGTGCTGCTCTATGTCCTGTGCCGCTACATCGAGGGGACGCCCTTCGGCCTGGCCCTCCGGGGGCTGCGGGACAGCCCGGAGCGGATGCGCGCACTTGGCTACAACGTCTACGCCTACAAGGTCGTGGCGTTCTCGTTCGCAGCGTTCATCGCCTCGATCGGCGGGGTGCTCGCGATCTTCTACAACCGGCAGATCGTGCCGGACGGTGTCGGGCTGATCCGCACGATTGATGTGCTCATCGCCGCAGTGGTGGGCGGCGTGATCAGCCTGCCGGGAGCGTTCATCGGCGCGTTCGCGCTCACGATGGTGCAGAACTTCTCGCAGTTCTTCACCTCCCGCTACCTCACGCTCACCGGCGTCGTGTTCGTCGTCGTCGTGCTCTTCTTCCCCCAGGGCATCGCCGGCCTGTGGCGACAGTTCACGGGCTACTACCTCTGGGCGCACGACCGCTGGCGTCCCGCCACACGAGATGCCGTCGAGGGCAAGGGGGTCGGCGCAGGGGCCGCACAGCTGTCAGAACGGTCCACGGACTAGGAAACAAGGGAGGACATGCCGCAGGACAACTAGCGAGTCGCCTGCTCTTGGAGCAGGAACGCACGACATCTGCACTTCGATTGGAGGACTGCAATGACTGCACTGTCACGTGCCAGCGGATGGCGCAAGAACTGGATGTTGCTTGCCATGTTCGGCGTACTCAGCCTCATCGCCACCGCGTGCGGCGTGGAAGACGACGTCGCCGTGGACGAGGTCGACGACGACATCGTCGACGAACCCGCCGATGAGCCCGAGGAAGAGCCCGAGGTCGACGAGGACGTGGACGAGCCGGCGGAGCCGGCTGACGACGCGATCGTGATCGGGCACGTAAACGCACTGGAAGGCCCGTTCGCGGCCGGTGCCGAAGACGGCAGCCGTGCGGTGGAGCTGGCCCTCCAGGAGTTCGACTCCGAGATCAACGGCCGGCCCATCGAGGTCATCGTCGAGAGCTCGGACACGACCCCCGACACGGCCGTGGAGCGCGCCCGCAAGCTCGTCGAGCAGGACGGCGTGGACATCGTCTACGGTCCGCTCTCCGGCTCGGAAGGTGTCGCGATCTCCCAGTACGCCGCCGGCGTGCCCGACGTCACGTTTGTTGACGCTTCCTCGGGCGGTGCCGAGACGACGCTCGAGGGTCCCGACAACTACTTCCGCTTCACCGCCGCCGGTGACCAGCAGGGCGGCAATTTCGGCACCTACGCCTATGAGGAGCTCGGCATCGAGCGCGTCGCGATCGTGGCCGAGGACTACGCATTCCCCCACGCGCTCGCTGGCAGCTTCATCACGCAGTTCTGCGAAGCAGGCGGCGAGGTCACCGAGGCCTTCTGGGTGCCGCTCGGTGAGTCCGACTACAGCTCGGTGATCGCGTCGATGCCAACCGACGTTGACGCCATCTACGGCGGCATCGGCGGCTCCGACGCCGTGAACTTCCTGCAGCAGTCGATCGAGTTCGGTCTGGAGATCCCGCTGATCGGCGGTTCGATCCTCGTGGATGAGACCGTGCTCGCCGCCGAGGGTGCAGACCTGCGCGACGCGGTGGAGGACATCGTTGCCGCCGCTCCGGTGTTCGCCGACGAGGACAACGCGGAGTGGGTTGACTTCGAGGAGCGCTACCACGCGGAGTTCCCCGACGGCTTCGAGACCCCGTCGCTGTTCGCGGCGCTGTACTACAACAGCTTCAAGTCCCTGCTGCACGCCCTCGAGGAAGTCGGTGGTGACCTCGACGACGGTCACGAGGGTCTGCGGAACGCCCTCAGCACCGTCGCGTGGGACACCCCCATCGGCCCGATCGACGGTGTCGATGAGAACAACCAGGGCGCGGTCAGCAACTTCATCTTCCAGGTCGTCGAGGGTGATGACGGGGAGCTGACGACCGAGCTGCTGCGCCGCGACGACGGCATCGAGCAGCACCCCGAGCCGTTCGAGCGCCTCGACGGGTGCCCGTGACCGACAGCGGCAACGGCCAGGCTCAGGCCCTGCGGGTGCAGGGCCTGAGCCGCCGTTTCGGCGGCATCCGTGCCGTGTCCGACGTCGACCTCGACGTCGAACACGGCGACCGGGTCTCGGTGATCGGCCCGAACGGGGCCGGCAAGTCCACGCTCTTCAACCTCATCGCGGGGCTGTACAAGCCCACGGGCGGCACGGTCGAGCTGTTCGGTGAGGACATCACGCGGCTGCCGAGCCGCAAGCGCGCGCAACGGGGCCTAACGCGCACGTTCCAGACCTCAAAGCTGTTCCTCGATCTCACGGTGGCAGACAACCTCTACCTGTCACTGGCCGCACCGCCCCGGAGCGTGAACCCGCTGCGGTCGGTACTACGGGATGCCGAGCGTTCGGCGCGGGTACGCGAGCTCGCCGAGCAGGTCGGGCTCGCGGGCCAGACCGAGACGCCGGCCAGCGAGCTCTCGCACGGCGAGCAGCGCCAGCTCGAGGTCGGCATGGCCCTCGGTGGTGACCCGAAGCTCCTCCTGCTGGACGAGCCCGCTGCCGGGTTCTCACCCTCGGAGCGCGCCCACCTCGTCGACATGCTCACCAATCTCGCCCCCTCGATCACACTCCTGCTGATCGAGCACGACATGGACATCGCCCTCGTGATCGGCGACCGGATCGTGGTCATGCACGAGGGAAAGAAGCTCATGGAGGGCACTCCTGATGACATCCGTCAGAGCACGGAGGTCCACGAGATCTATCTGGGGAAGCGCCATGAAGACACCTGAGAACCAGCCGGCGACGGAGCGCCCGGTAGGGGCGGCGATTGACGACCCGGTCTTCACGGTCGACGGGCTCAACGTCTACTACGGCCGGGTACACATCCTCCAGGACGTCACTTTCGCCGTGGGGGCCGAGCCGGTGGCTATGGTCGGCCGCAACGGCATGGGCAAGACCACCCTGGCCAAGACCATCGTCGGGCTGCTCAGCGCCGCATCGGGCTCCGTCCGCTTCAAAGACCACAGCCTCTTGCGACGGCAGCCCTACCAGATCGTGAACGCCGGCATCGGGTATGTGCCCCAGGGCCGCAGGATCTTCCCGTCGCTCACCACCCACGAGCACCTCGCGATGGTCGGTGCCTCGTCCGGGCAGCGGTGGAACGTGGACACGATCTATGACCTCTTTCCGCGGCTTGCCGACCGGCGCAACCTCGGTGCGGCCAACCTCTCCGGTGGCGAGCAGCAGATGCTCGCCATCGGGCGTGCCCTGCTCACCAACCCGGAGATGCTGGTCATGGACGAGCCCTCCGAGGGGTTGGCCCCGAGCATCGTGGAACTCCTGGTGGACACCTTCCGCACGATCTCGGAGGAGGGCCACGAGATCTTCCTCATCGAGCAGAACCTGTGGTTCGCCACAGCGCTCTGCGACCGGGTGCTGGTCCTCCTGAACGGGCGGGTCGAAGCAGACCTGAAGGCGAAGGACCTGCTCGAAGACGAAGAAGCGCAGCAACGCTACCTCGGCGTAGCCTGAGGGCGCCCTGCATGCAGCACGCCGCGCGCTCGCCATTCCGAAGGGGGTTCACGACGCGCAGCGGCGACCTCGACACGGCGAGGAGACAAGGGATGAGACTCACCGACACCGACCTGCTGCGCTCCCAGGCACTGGTCGCCGGCACCTGGATCGACGCCGACGGGGGAGCAACGCTCGACGTGCAGGATCCTGCGACAGGCGAGACCCTCGGTACCGTTCCCCGGGTGGGGCAGACGGAGACCCGGCGGGCGATCGAAGCCGCGGCGGTGGCTTTGCCGGGCTGGCGCGGGGCCACGGCCAAGGAGCGTGCCCGCGTCTTGCGTCGATGGGCCGATCTACTCGTCGAACACGCCGACGACCTCGCGACGATCCTCTCCAGTGAGCAAGGCAAGCCGCTCGCGGAAGCGCACGCGGAGGTCCTTTACGGTGCTTCCTTCCTCGAGTGGTACGGGGAGGAGACCAAGCGCGTGTACGGCGACACCATCCCCCCGCACCAGCCCGACAAGCGCATCCTCGTGACCAAGGAGCCGGTCGGGGTCGCGGGCGGGATCACGCCTTGGAACTTCCCCGTGGCCATGCCCGCCCGCAAGGCCGCTCCAGCGCTCGCGGCAGGGTGCCCGATGGTCCTCAAGCCAGCCGAGCAGACGCCGCTGTCGGCCCTCGCCTTCGCCGAGCTCGGAATGCGGGCTGGTCTCCCCTCGGGGGTCTTCAGCGTCGTCACCGGCGGCGCCGATGATGCACCGATCATCGGACGGGAGCTCACGGGCAACCCGCTTGTGCGCAAGATCGGCTTCACCGGATCCACTGCCGTGGGGAAGCTACTCATGGAGCAGTGCGCCCCCCAGGTCAAGAAGATCTCCCTGGAGCTCGGGGGCAACGCCCCGTTTATCGTCTTCGACGATGCGAATCTCGAGTCCGCCATCCAAGGCGCACTGATCTGCAAGTACCGCAACAGCGGCCAGACCTGTATCTCAGCCAACCGCATCCTCGTCCACGATGACGTGTACGACGCGTTCGTCGACGGCCTCGTCGCGGCTGCGAAGGAGCTGACCGTGGGCCATGGCCTGGAACCCGGGACGAAGATCGGGCCCCTCATCGACCAGCAAGGCTTCGAGAAGGTGCAGCGCCACGTAGCCGACGCTCTGGACCGGGGGGCGCGGCTGCTGCTCGGCGGCCAGCCCCACGCGCGCGGCGGCACCTTCTTCGAGCCCACGGTGCTCACAGATGTCGTCGACGAAGCCGACATGTGCTGCGAGGAGACGTTCGGGCCAGTGGCCGGGATCCGACGCTTCTCCACGGAGGACGAGGCGCTCGCCATCGCCAACGACACCCGGTACGGGCTGGCCGCCTACTTCTACGCACGCGATGTAGGACGCATCTGGCGAGTCTCCGAGCGTCTGGAGTTCGGCATCCTCGGCATCAACACGGGGCTGATCTCGACCGAGGTCGCGCCCTTCGGCGGTTTCAAGGAGTCGGGGATCGGGCGAGAAGGCTCCAAGTACGGGCTCGAGGAGTGGCTTGAGCTCAAGTACCACTGCCTTGGCGACATCACCTGAGATCCACACGAGGAGGGAACAGCATGGCAGCACAGGGAGGGCGTCTCGAGGGCCGGTCGGCGATCGTGACCGGCGGCGCCATGGGGATCGGGCGAGCGATCGCGGACGGGCTCGCCAACGAAGGCGCAGCGGTGGCCATCGTTGACGTGTCCGGCGCCGAGTCCGCGGCCGAGGCGCTCGTCGAGCAGGGGCATCGTGCGGTGGGCATCACCGCCGACGTGACGAACGAGGACGATACGCGCCGCATGGTGGCGGAGACCATCGAGGCGTTCGGTGCGCTCGACGTGCTCGTGAACAACGCCGGGATCTACGCCTCGCTCAATCCCGGGCCGTTCGAGGACATCGACGTCGACACCTGGCGGAAGGTGTTCGACGTCAACGTGCTCGGGATGTTCCTCTGCTGCAAAGCCGCGGTGCGCGCGCTGCGGGAGCGGGGGGGCGGACGGATCATCAACCTCGCATCGGGCACCCCGTTCAAGGGGGTGCCGTACCTCCTGCACTACACGAGCAGCAAGGGGGCGGTCGTCGCGCTGACCCGTGCCCTCGCGAAGGAGCTGGGCGGCGACGGCATCCTCGTGAACGCGATCGCCCCGGGATTCACCCTCTCGGACGGTGTCAAGGCGAACCCGGTGCAGGTTGAGAAGCTGCAGGAGATCTCCCGCAACGCCCGGACCCTGCAACGCGACCAGTACCCGGAAGACCTCGTCGGCGCCGCCGTGTTCTTCGCGAGCGCAGAGGCGAGCTTCATCACCGGTCAGAGCCTGCTCGTCGATGGGGGCGCTTACTTCAACTGACATCGTCGGCGCTCGCGACAGCGCCGCCGCTGGGAGGAGATCATGATCGTCGAGCAGCGCATCTACACCCTGCAACCCGGGAAGGCCTCGGAGTACCTCGAGCTCTACGAGCGGGAGGGCCTGGCGATCCAGGAGCCCATCCTCGGCCATCTGATCGGCTACTTCTCGAGCGAGGTGGGGCCGCTGAACCGCATCGTGCACATGTGGGGCTATGAGAGCTTCGACGACCGGGACCGTCGACGCGCGGAGCTTGCAACGAACGAGAAGTGGCAAGCGTTCGTACAGAAGCTCCGGGTGCTGATCGTCGAGCAGGAGAACCTCATCCTGCGCCCCGCGCCGTTCTCTCCCATCCGATGAGCGAGCCTGTCACCCACGAGCTGCGGTTCCATCGGGACGCCGTTGGCGCCGATGGGCTCCCCCTTGGTGCCAGGCCTGCCGTGCGGATCCTCTACGTCGTGGACGGCACCGTTACGTTGGCCAGCCCTGGGGGCGGATGGCCGGAGCGGCTCGGTGCCAACGAGGCCACGCTCGGCACCGCTGCCACGACGGTCGTCGCGGTGAACGGACACGCCACGGTGTTGCGATGGGAGCTCCTGCCCGCCGGCGCGGAAGCCGCCGACGGGCCGCCGTCGCTTACCGGCTCGCTGTCTCTGACCGATCACGACGGCTACCTGGTGCGTTGCGACCGGGTCGACTTCCCGCCCGGCGGCGTGGCCCTGCTGCACACGCATCAGGGCCCTGGTATCCGCTGCCTGTTGCGGGGCCGTCTGCGGGTCGAGACGGAAGGTGGCGTCTCCACGATCGAGCCGCTCGAACCCTGGTACGAGCGCGGCCCGGAGCCGGTGTTCGCAGCGGCGTCAGATCGCGAGGACACCAGCTTCGCCCGAGTCATGGTCCTCCCGCGGCGCCTGCGGGGGCAGCCATCGATCCGCTACGTGCGCCCCGAAGATCGCGACAAGCCAAAGAGCCAGCGCTACACCGTGTTCGTCGACGAGCCGATCGTCCTGCCGGGGGCAGCATGAGGGCGCCGTCGTCCCCACCTGGGCCCCGATCCGGCGGTGCGGTCCTCGTCGACCAGCTGCTCGTTCACGGGGCCGACCGGCTCTTCTGCGTGCCTGGAGAGAGCTTTCTCCCCGTCCTCCACGCCCTCCGCGACGTGCCGGAGCAGCTGGCCCTCACGGTCTGCCGGCATGAGGCCGGCGCGGCGAACATGGCCGACGCATACGGCAAGCTGACCGGCCGGCCTGGCATCTGCCTCGTGACCCGCGGCCCCGGGGCGATGCATGCGAGCGTCGGACTGCACACGGCCTTTCAGGACTCGACACCGCTGATCCTGTTCGTCGGTCAGGTCGAGCGCGCCCACCTCGAGCGCGAAGCCTTCCAGGAGCTCGACTTCCGCAGGGTGTTCGGTCAGATGGCGAAGTGGGTGACGCAAATCGACGACCCCGTGCGCCTGCCCGAGCTCGTCAGTCGTGCCTTTCACACCGCGGTCTCCGGGCGGCCCGGGCCGGTGGTGATCGCCCTGCCCGAGGACGTGCTCGCCGAGACCTGCGAGGTCGACGACGCCCCGCCGTTCCAGATCGTGCGCCCACACCCGAGCCCCGCACAGCTGCGGCAGCTCCGCGCGTTGCTGCAGCCGGCCCACCGCCCGCTCGTGCTCGTAGGCGGCGGCGCCTGGACCGAGGCCACGAGCCGGGACCTCGAGGCATTCGCCGAGGCGAACGACCTTCCCGTCGTGGCCACCTTCCGGCGCCAGGACCACGTCGACAACCGCAGCGAGCAGTACGTGGGTGTGGCCGGCCTTGGCATCAACCCAGCTCTCGGTCAGCGGATCCGGGAAGCGGACCTCATCATCACGGTGGGGGCACGCCTGGGCGACGCAACCACGAGTGGCTACACCCTGCTCGAGCCGCCACGGCCGCGGCAACAACTCGTCCACGTCTACCCGGGAGCGGAAGAGCTCGGGCGCGTGTACGCCGCGGATCTGCTCATCAACGCCGACCCGGGAGCGTTCGCCGCGGCGGCGCGGGCTCTGGAGCCCGTCGACAGCACCGCCTGGGCGGCCTGGCGCAAGGCTGCGCGCGACGAGTACCTCGCCAGTCTCCAGCACGAGCCCGTCCGTAGCGGTGTCGACCTCGGGGAGGTGATGGCGGTGCTGCGCGAGCACCTTCCGCCCGATGCCATCATCACGAACGGCGCCGGGAACTACACGGTGTGGATGCATCGCTTCCTGCAGTTCTCCCGTGTCCGCACCCAGCTGGCGCCGACGAGCGGGGCGATGGGCTACGGCGTGCCGGCTGCCATCGCTGCCAAGGCGGTGCTACCGGAGCGGACGGTGATCGGCGTCGCGGGCGACGGCTGCTTCCTGATGAGCGGCCAGGAGCTCGCCACGGCGGTCCAGTACGACTTGCCGGTCATCCTCATCGTCGTGAACAACACCATGTACGGCACGATCCGCATGCACCAGGAGCGCCTGTATCCCGGCCGGGCCTACGGTGTCGACCTCGTCAACCCGGACTTCGCGGCGTACGCCCGCTCATTCGGGGCGCACGGCGAGGTCGTGCAGGACACGGACGCCTTCCCGGCCGCCTTGGAGCGTGCTCTCGCATCAGGACGTCCTGCTGTCATCGAGCTTCGGACCGACCCCGCGCAGCTGACGCCGGGGACCCGTCTGCAAGAGGCCGAAGGAGGGGCTCCAGGAAGTGGCCATCGCCGAGCATGACGGTGACAGCGGCGTTCAGTCGGTCGAACGCGCGCTGATGCTGCTCGAGATCCTTGCCTCGTCTCCGGGCGAGGTGGGTATCAGCGAGCTCGCGAAGGCGACGAGTCTGCCCACGGCGACGATCCATCGTCTGCTCGCGACGCTCGTGACCTGCGGCTACGCGCGCCGGGACCCCGGCTCGCGCAAGTACGCACCGGGTGTCGGGCTGGTGCGGCTCGACGTCTCAGCGGGGCAGCTGTTCGGGCCGTGGACCGAGCCGCACCTGGTCCGGCTCGTCGAGGCCACGGGAGAGACGGCGAGCCTGGCTGTCCTGGACGACACCAGCGCCCTCTACGTCCGCCAGGCACCGTCACCGCACGCGATGCGCATGATCACCGAGGTCGGCAGGCGGGCGCTGGCACACGCGACCGCAACTGGCAAGGTACTGCTCGCGTTCCAGCCGCGGGCGGTCGTCGAGGGCATCCTGGAGCGCACCGGCCTGCCCGCCTGTACCGTTAACACCATCACGGAGCGCGAGAACCTGTTCGCAGAGCTCGACCAGGTGGCCACCAACGGCTTTGCGACGGACGACGAGGAGGAGGAGCTTGGGGTGCGGTGCGTCGCCGTCCCCGTGTTCGGTGGTGGCAAACCGGTCGCTGCTCTCAGCGTGTCCGGCCCGACCGTGCGCCTCCATGGCGACTTCGCCACGGCGATCGTCCCGGAGATGCACCGAGTATCCGCCCTGTTGAGCGCTGCGCTGTCGGAGAAGCGGAGCGGCAGTCAGCGGCCGCTGCTCCGTCCTGGCGGCATCGGTGAGAACCTCGACGGCGCGACCTGATCGACGACCCCGCTCGACGGGACCTGCCATGGAGCGATTGATGTCACAGCCTGCTGGCCTCCTACCCGAGGGCATGACGAGCCCCCACGACTTCGTCGAGGCTCTTGAGCGGCACGGCTACCTCGCCGACCTCGGCCTCGGGACCGCCTGCTACCTCGGCCTCACGCTGTCGCGCCCGCTCTTTCTCGAAGGGGAGCCGGGCGTGGGCAAGACGGAGGTCGCCAAGACGCTCGCGCGGCTGTTGCAGGCGCCGCTCATCCGCATGCAGTGCTACGAGGGCATCGACGTATCGCAGGCGCTCTATGACTGGGACTTTCCCCGCCAGCTCCTGCACCTTCGGTCGATCGAGACGGTCGCAGGCATCGGAGGCGGGAAGTGGACTGATGTCGACTCTGTTGAAGGTGAGCTATACGACCGTCGCTTCCTCATCCCCCGGCCGCTGCTGCAGGCGCTGGAGACGACCCCGAGCGTGCTGCTCGTCGACGAGGTCGATCGTGCTGACGACGAGTTCGAGGCGTTTCTGCTCGAGGTGCTGAGCGACTTCACCGTGTCGATTCCCGAGATCGGTACGGTCCACGCGGACACGCCCCCAGTCGTTGTCGTCACGTCCAACCGTACCCGCGAGGTGCACGACGCGCTCAAGCGGCGGTGCCTGTACCACTGGCTCGACCACCCATCGTTCGACCGTGAGGTCGCGATCGTCCGCATGAGGCTGCCCCACGCCAGCGAGCGACTGACCGAACAGGTGACCGCGGCGGTGCAGGCCCTGCGGGAGGCTGATCTCGTGAAGCCGCCCGGTGTCGCTGAGACGCTCGACTGGACCCAGGCGCTCGTCGCCCTCGGTGCAGAGGAGCTCGACGCGGAGCTCATGGCACTGACGCTCGGCTCGGTGCTCAAGTATCACGAGGACCAGGAACGGGCTCGCACGCTCGATTTCGCCACGCTCCCGGGTGTGCAGCCCGCAGCGGGACGTTGAGCACAGAGGCGGATACCGCGTCGGCGTCGCACGACGCCATCGCCACCGTGGTCGGCCTCGCCGCCGCATTGCGGGCCGTCGGCGTACCAGCCACCACCGATCGGGTGCAGCAACTGGTGGCATGCCTGGACCGCCTCGACCCGTCGTCGCGCGAACAGATGTACTGGGCGGGCCGTCTGACCCTGTGCAGTACGCCCGATGACATCCGCCGCTACGACCGGGTCTTCGCGGCCTACTTCGCCGGCGCGCTCCCGCATGTTGAGGAACGACCAAGTCGCCCCCGTCGCCGCCGCATCGAGCGAGTGACCGGCGCGGGCGACTCCGCCGAGGGACAGGAGATGCAGGCCGAAGCGGAGACACGGGAGTTGCAGGCAAGCACCCACGAGCTCCTGCGGCACAAGGACGTCACGACGCTGACCCCCGAGGAGCGTGCAGAGCTGCAGCGGCTGCTGGAAGCCTTCTGGCTCCCCGGGCAGTTCCGCCGGACCCGCCGCCTCGCTCCCGCCCGCCGTGGTCGGCTCGATCCTCAACGCACTGTCCGCGAGATGCTCCAGAGCGCGGGCGAGCCGTCACGCCTGCGCTACCGGGACCGCCGCTTCCGGCCCCGACGCGTGGTGCTGCTTCTGGACGTCAGTGGCTCGATGGGTGCGTACGCCGACGTGCTCCTGCGGTTCGCCCACGCGGCGCGGCGGCGTGTGCAGGCACCGACCGAGGTGTTCACGATGGGCACCCGCCTGACGCGCGTGACCCGGGAGATGGGCCACCGCGAGCCTGACCTGGCACTCGCTGCGGTCTCCCGGGCGGTCCCGGACTGGGAGGGGGGCACGCGCCTGGGCGAGAAGCTGCGCGAGTTCCTCCACGAGTGGGGCCAGCGCGGCCTTGCCAGGAGCTCGGTGGTGGTGGTGCTGTCCGACGGTCTGGAGCGCGGCGATGCGACGCTGCTCGGGGAGCAGATGGCTCGTCTCTCACGCCTGGCCTTTCGGGTTGTCTGGGCGAACCCCCGCAAGGGTCACCCGGGCTACGCGCCGCTGGCCGCTGGCATGGCCGCGGCTCTGCCCCATGTGGACGCCTTCTGCGATGGCCACAGCCTCGCTGCGCTGGAGCGCCTCGCTGCCACCGTCGTCGGTGCGGTCAACGCCGCGCAGGGGCCGCCGCTACGCGCCCGCGGCGCAGCTCCGCCTCCACGCCCAGCTCAGCACGGCGGCTAGCGCGAAGGCCACGGCCACCGCGCCCCAGGTGATCACATACGTTCCGGTGCGGTCCACGCTCCAGCCGAGCACCACGGGCGAGGTCATGAGCCCGACGAGAAAGCCTGCGTGCACGATGCCAGTGTCCCTGCCGGTGGAGACACCGCGTGTCTCGCGGATCACCGCCAGCATGCCCACCGCATGCCATGAGGCCGCGGTGAGGCCGAGCCCGACCGCCGCGGCCCAGAGCGACCAGGTGCCGACGACCGGCGCGACGAGCACCGCGATCTGCGCCACGGCCGCTGCCAGCGCGACGGCGGTGAGGATCCCGTCGGCGCGGCCACGGAGCTCGCTGATGCGGGCGAGGGCGATACGGCCCCCGATCCCCACGAACCCCAGCACTCCGGTGAGCATCCCGGCTGCCGCCGCGGTCATGCCGAGCGCGTCGTAGCCGTATAGCGGCAGGTAGGCGATGACCGAGGAGTAGCCGAAGCCCATGAGCAGCGCATAGACGGTGAGCCAGCGTGCCAGGCTGCTCAACGGTCGGCGCCCCGTCGGCTCCTGCCCGCTGGCGGCCGGCGCTCGTCTCGAGGGCTTGCGCACGAGGAGCCTGCCGAACACCCCCGCGAAGATGACCACCCCGGCGAGGGCGACCGTGCTGCGCCAGCCGAGGATGACAGCTATGGGCGGCAGCAGCGCGCCCGCGAGGAACGCTCCCACCTGCACACCCGACTGCTTCACCCCAGTGATCACCGCCTGGCGTCCGGGCGGGACCTGCGTGGCGATGAGATCGTTCGTGGCGGGGTTCATCGCCGCATGCGCGATGCCCGAAACGCTCACGGCAAGCCAGAGCCACGGCAGCGAGGGCGCGGCGGCGAGACCGACCATGGCGCAGCCAACGAGGCCGAAGTAGGCGACGAGCACGCGATCCCCGCCCACGCGGTCCACGAGGCCGCCAGCAGGCGTCGAGCACAACGC
Organism: Nitriliruptorales bacterium; assembly: GCA_007119305.1. GTDB lineage: Bacteria > Actinomycetota > Nitriliruptoria > Euzebyales > Egibacteraceae > SKPY01. Next base: position 4,134 of record SKPY01000133.1, on the reverse strand, counting down.
CCCCAGCGCGAAGAAGAGCGTGGTCAGCGTCCCCAGTTGCGCTCGGCTGAGACCCAGGTCCTCGACGAGAAACGGGCCGAGTGCACCGAGCACGAACTGCATGAGCGTCCCTGCAGCGGCGGCGAACGCGAGGCTCGCGGTGAAGGCGAGCCGCCACTTGAGGGAGGCGTAGTGGCGATCCCGTGCGGGCGCGCTCCGGTCAGTAGACGGCACGACCGCCAGACAGGTCGAAGGTGAAGCCGGTCGTGAAACTGCACCCGGGAGACACGATCCAACAGACCATGGTGGCGGCCTCGGCCAGGGTGCCGCAGCGGCGCATTGGGATCCTGCTCGTCATGTACTGGACCTGCTCTTCGGGCAGCGCGGCAACCATAGCCGTGCGGATCACCGCCGGAGCGAGCGCGTTCACGGTGATCCCGGTCTCGGCGTACTCCTTGCCCTGGGCCTTTACCATCCCGATCAGGCCGGCCTTGGTGGCCGAGTAGGCCATCATGCCGGCGTTGCCCTCTTTCCCGGCGATCGACGTGACGTGGAGCACGCGGCCGTAGCCGCGCGGGAGCATCCGCGGGAGCACCGCCCGGGAGAGCAGGAACGCCCCCCGCAGGTTCACGCGGTAGACGAAGTCGAGGTCGTCGACGTCGACCTCGTGGCTCCGGAGGTTGGTCTGCCCCGTCGTGCCGGCACAGTTGACGAGCGCGTGGATCTGGCCGAGCTCTGCTTCCACCTGCTCGACCGTGAGGTCGACCGCGTCGTCGTCCGTGACGTCCATCTTGAAGCTCAAAGCGCCCGCAGTGTGCCGCTGGGCCTGCGCGGCGGTCTCGGCCGCCGTGTCCCCGTTGCGGTCCAGGCACGCCACCCGTGCCCCTCGCTCGGCAAGAGCAACTGCCGTCTCCTTGCCGATACCGTCGCCGGCACCGACTACGATCACGCCATGATCTTCGAGCCCGTTCGCTGCCACGTTGTTCCACTTTCTTGCCGCACGCCGCTGCGGCGACGCGATCTAGACGGGCGCAGTCTAGCCGGCCCCGAGAACCTGACCAACCTGCTCGGGAACCCGTGCAGCCCGGGCGGCGTTCTCGGAGGGTGCACCTCAACTTGACGGGCTACGTGTGCGAGCGTGATCCTCACGCAGAGCAGCAGTCGCGTCACCCGGGCTACGGGCGTGCGAGGAGGATCGGGGCATGAACATCGCAGCGCACATGCGCACGGCATGAAGCGCGGCCTCCTGTTCCTCGGGGTGCTTGTGGTTGTTGCCGCAGGTGCGGCGTTCGCGAGCCACGGCCCGTGGCCGGTGGACGCGCTGGAGCAGGCGGCGCGGGACCCGGCTGCCGACGCGGTCCCGCCGGAGACAGGCTGGTGGCTCGGGGAGGAGCCGGCGGTGGAGGGGCCGCCGCGTGACCCCTCTCATGTCGTCGACCCGGTCCCGAGGCCGAACACGCTGCACACCGTGGACGCTGACGGGACCGTGGTCGGCTGGTTCACGTCGATCGCCATCGGGGCAGACGGCCACCCGGTCATCAGCTACTACGACTTCGACCGCGGCGACCTCAGGCTGGCGCGGTGCGCAGACCGCAGCTGCACAGACGCCTCGGTCCAGATCATCGCTGACGGGCCGGACGCCGGCTGGCACACGGATGTGGTCGTCGGCGCCGATGGCCACCCGCTGATCGTCTACCACGACCGGCACGCTGGGTCGTTGCAGGCAGCCCACTGCAGCGACGCAGCCTGTGAATCGGTGACCATCACCACCGTCGACGAGGGCGACGGTGACGTGGGCCTCTACCCCTCGGTCGCGATCGCCCCGCATGGGCTGCCGCTGATCTCCTACTACGATGCGGTCGAAGGCTCCCTGAAGGTCGCCCGGTGCCAGGACCCCGCGTGCGCGTCATCGTCAACGGTCATCGTCGACGATGATGGCAACGTCGGCAGCTTCAGCTCCGCTGCTATCGGTGCTGGCGGCCTGCTGCTCGTGAGCTATCACGACTACACCCGAGAAGCGGTGAAGCTCGCGCGCTGCCGGACTCCGGGCTGCGAGGAGGCGGACATCCGCGTCCTGGACGACGAGGGCAACGTCGGACGCTTCACGTCGCTGGCGGTCGGCGTGGACGGCCGGCCGCTCGTGAGCTACTACGACGCGACACGCGGTGTGCTCAAAGTCGCACACTGCCGTACGCTCGACTGCCGGCAGGTGCGCCGGGCGACCGTCGACGACGACACCTACGTCGGGCGGTTCTCAGCGCTGGCCATCGACGCTCACGGCCAGCCCGTCATCGCCTACCGGTACAGCACAAATGCCGATCTGCGGGTGGCGCGCTGCGTGGACCGCGGCTGCAGCGAGGCGGCGATCGTCACCGTCGACCACTCCGGCGACGTCGGCGGGCACGTGGCCATGGTGCTCGACGTCGAGGGCCTGCCCATCATCAGCTACTGGGGCAACAGCGCCCTGAAAGTGGCGCACTGCGGCAGCCCTGGCTGCGTCCCCTACGCGCGCCGGCCGTGACCCCAGCAGAAGAACCGGCGTGCTGAGGCCACGTACGGGATGGTCTGAGGCCCCTCCGGGAGCACGCACACCCGTGCCGCCGGCCCGCTGGCGGCGAGAGCCTCGCGGACGGTGGCCGCGATGTCGTCCGTCTGCTCGAGATGCGCTGACCGCAGCTCTTCGCCGGAGAGGTACCTCGTGTGCATGACGACTCGGGCGTGGCGCTGGATCTTGGCCTGGATCTGGACCTGCCACTGGTCCGGAGTCGTGCGAGGACGGCGTTGGATGGCCTCGAGCAGCGCATGCGGGGAGGCTTCGGAGCACAGCAGCTCGCGGTACGAGCCGTGATCGGGGAAGCCGTCGCGGCACTCGGCAGCACAGATGATGGTCCCGCCCGGCTTCACCACCGTGGCTCCCGCCGACATGCCCTTGACGGACTGGTAGAGATTCTGGTCCAGCGGGAAGCCGGAGTTGGTCGTCACCACCACGTCGAAGGGCGCGGGCACAGCCTGCATCGCGGCCCGGGTGGCGGCAGCCCGTGCCGTCGCATGCATCGCGAACAGCTCCCCACCAAAGGCCTGCACGATCTCCTGTTGCTTGTTCAGGACCACGTCAAGGGCGAAGTCGACGGCCCCGACGGCGCCGACGACTGCGCGGATGTCGTCGTGCACCGGGTTGCCGTCGCAGACTCCCCAGGTCGCTTGGGGATCAGCGATGCGCGCCGCGTCATGCAGCGTGAGGACGGTCTCGAGCCCCGCAAGCCCGGGTGCGACCATCTTCGGGCCGCCGCTGAACCCCGCGAAGAAGTGCGGCTCCACGAAGCCGGTGGTGATGCGGACGTCCGCTTCCAGCCACTGCCGGTTGAGCCACACCGGCACCCCGTCACCCTGCATGCCCCGCCAGGAGAGGGTTGCCTCGTCACGTGCGTCGTGGTTGACGATGGCCACCGCGTCGCAGACGGCATCGCCGAGCATCCCACGCAGCTCCTCGGGCGTGTTCCCCCGGTGGGTACCGGTCGCCACGAGCACGACGACATCGCCAAGGGCAACGGTGCCCTCGAGCTCCTCGAGCACCGCTGGGACCATGAGGTGGCGGGGCTGCGCGCGGGTGCCGTCGCACACGGAGATCGCGACGCGCTGCCCGCGTCGGACGAGGTCGCGCAGGGGCAGGCCGGCGACGGGCTCCCGCAGCGCGGCGCGGAGGACGCCGTATGGGTCCTCCGCCCCGGCCTGCAGCGTGGGCTCGACCACGACGGTGCGCTCGTCGGGCAGCTCCACGTCGAGCCCGTCGCTCCCATAGGCCAGTCGGACGTGCATTCCTGGACCTCCTGTTGGATGCGGTCGCCGCCACATCCCTCGTGCTCCCAGACCGCCGGGCAGCTCGGACGCCGCCCCTGGGCAGGGTACCGGAACGCCCGGGGCGGCCAGGCCGGCTGCGCTCTGGACCTGACGCCGCGGCTGTCGTTTCTATAGCAAGATGCTGTCACCCAACTCCCGGAGCGGCCCCCTGGCTGGCGGGCCTGCGCCGGTCTGGTCCGTTGACCGGGTGTCCTCGAGGGCACTACCGTCGACCCAGGCGAGGCTGTGTGAGCGCCTGTCCCTGGATGGGAGGCCGCGTGGAGGTTCACCTGCAGGAGGGGTTCGACGCCGAGCCGG
>SKPY01000256.1 GCA_007119305.1 Nitriliruptorales bacterium | reverse complement strand
GACTCCTTCTGTGGCTGGGGGTCTTCGCAGCGCTCATGGTGGCTTGGCAGGTCCTGCTGCTCGTCGGCGACAACGCCGTGTCCCGCGTGGCCGGTCTCGCCGCCGCGGCGGCCGGGCCGGTCGCGCTCGTGGTCTTCGCGCTGGCGCGCGGCAGCGCGCCCCTGCTCGCGGTCGCCGAGCTCGCGCTCGGGGCGCTGTTCCTCGGCTCGGCGACGTACGGGCTGCTCCTCGGGCACTGGTACATCGCCGAGCGGCGGCTGTCCAAGCAGCACATGGTCCGCACCTCGTGGTGGTATGTGGCCGGGGTGGCGGCGGGCGGCGGCGCGGTTGCGCTGTCGGCCCGCAATCCCGCCCCGACGCTCGAGGCGGTCACCACACCGCTGTTCGCCATCCCCGGGTTCAGCGTCCTGCTCGGCGCGGGCCTCGTCGCGATCTGCGCGCTGATCGCCGGCCTCGTGTGGAAGCTCGCACGCGAGGGTGGGCGCTCCATCCAGGCGGCCACCGGCATGCTCTACCTCGCGGTGATCATGGCGTTCTCCGCCGAGCTCGCGAGCAAGTTCCGCTTCTTCTTCTGACCCGGAGCCGCGTGGCGGGCTACGAGGCGAGCTCCGGATCGAGCACGAGGCAGAAGGGGTGGCCGGCCGGGTCGAGGAAGACCCGGAAGTGCTCGCCTGGCTGGTGGTGCGCCTTGCGCGCGCCGAGCCGCAGCACCTGGGCCTCGGCCGCGTCGAGATCGCCGACGTCGAAGTCGAGGTGCACCTGCTGCGGACGGTCGCTGCTCGGCCATTCCGGGGGCTGGTGGTCGGGTGCGAGCTGGAACGCCAGCGTCGCGCCGTCGTCGCTGCGCAGCTGGACCCAGTCGCCGCCGTCGTGATCGAGCTCCCATCCCGTGAGCGCGCCGTAGAAGGTGGCGAGCAGCTGCGGGTCGGGGCAATCGAGCGCGACCAGGCTGAAGCGGGCGATACCGAGCACGCGTGCAGTCTAGCGCCCGGCCCGCCACGGCAGCGTGCCGGGCGCCACCCGCTCCTGCCGGCGCCACCGGCCTGGTCCCATGAGGATGCCGCGCCGGCGCTGCATCTTCGGGCGGGGGCCGGTGTGTGGGGGCGGTGGTGGCGGAGGTGGCCGCGCCGGCGCTGCATCTTCGGGCGGGGGCCGGTGTGTGGGTGCGGTGGTGGCGGAGGTTGCCGCGCCGGCGCTGCGTCTTCGGGCGGGTCAGCGCGCGGCGTCTTCCAGGGCGGCCTTGACGACCTTGTAGTCGGCCTCCGGCCATTCACGGATGTTGCCCTGGAAGGCGAGGGTGCAGCGCTCGCGCGGCCACTTCTTGATACCGGTGAGGTCGTCGTAGAGCGCGTCGACGGGCACCCAGCGGTCGGGGTCGTCCAGCACGACCTCCGGGCGAATCTCGAAGCGCCAGGGGTAGTCCTCCCCGGGCTTGGACGTCCACACGGGCTCGTGGTCTTCGAAGTAGCGGCTCGTGACCTCGACGGCGGCGGCGAACGCCACGTGGCGGGTCACGTAGTAGAAGACCTTGTCCCCCGGTGCGATCCGCTTCGCGGTCGGCTCCCGGCGGGACTTGATGCCCTGGACGCTCCAGCCGAGCTCGGCGGTCTTGGCGAGGTTGTCCGGCGAGGTCGTGAGGCACCAGGTCGTCACGCGGGCTCCTGTGGCTTGTACACGGCGGCGAGCAGGCCGTCGCCGGTGGTGAACATCTGGGGGTGCAGGGCGGGGTCGTCGCGCACCGCGTCGTTGAACGCGCGCACCCCCTCGGTGTCCGCGTCCCCCACCTTGGCGTCCGCGACCTTGCCGTGCCAGAGCACGTTGTCGGCCAGGAGCAGCCCGCCGGGACGCAGCAAGCGCCGCGCGTGCTCGAGGTAGTCCGGGTACTCGGACTTGACCGCATCGAGGAAGACCACGTCGTAGGCCCGGTCGGCGAGCTTGGGCAGGACCGACAACCCCGCTCCGAGGATCGCACGGACCCGGTCCGAGACCCCTGCCTCGGCGTACGCGCGCTGCGCGAGCGCCTGGTTGTCGGGTTCGATCTCGATCGTGGTCAGGTGCCCCCGGGCCTGCATGCCGCCGAGCAGCCACAGGCCGCTGTACCCGCCGCCCGAGCCGACCTCCGCCACGTTGCGCGCGCCGACTGCGTGTGCGAGGAAGCGCAGGAGCGCCCCCGTCTCATGCGACACCGCAGGGATGTCGGCCTCCTCGCTGCGCGCTCGTGCCGCCCGCAGCGGCTCGTCCTCGTCTGCGAGGAAGCCCTGCACGTACCTGGCCGTCGCCTCGTCGCTGTGCACGCGCGCACTCCTTGTCCGCTGTCTCGCCGCGCGGCGGGTTCCGCTGCGCCGCCTAGAGGTAACCACGTCAGCGCAGCGGGGGAAACTCCGCAAGGGAACCACGACGGCCCTGTGCGCGTTGCACCCACGATGACCGCGATCCGGCAGATCTGGGCGATGCCGACGTCTACACTCGCTACTAGGGTGATGGTGCCCTGCGAGCGAGGAGCCCCCGTGTCCTCCGACGACGCAGATCGGCAGGGTCGCGAGCGCCAGTCGGGCGCCGCGCAGCCCCGGGGCGCGCGCACGGGCGCCGGGCGCCCGGATGGGCCCGACCCCCGGCCGACCTGGCGTGAGGTCGTCGAAGAGCACGGCGATCGCATCTACACGGTGGCCTACCGGCTCACCGGCAACCCCGACGACGCCGCGGACCTCGCCCAGGACGTGTTCATCCGGGTGTTTCGCAACCTGCACCGCTACGAGCCGGGGACGTTCGCGGGCTGGGTGTATCGCATCACGAAGAACCTCTTCCTCGACCGGGTGCGCCGCCAGCAGCGCCTGCGCTGGGAGGCCCTGCCCGAGGAGGACTGGCGTGCGCCGGCCTCGCGCGAGCCCAACCCCGCCGACGTCGTGGAGCGGGGGCTGCTCGAAGCACGGCTGGAGGCGGCCCTCGCCCGCCTGCCGCACGAGTTCCGGATCGCGGTCGTCTACTGCGATGTCGTCGGCCTCACCTACGACGAGATCGCCGAGGCGACCGGCTGGCCGATCGGCACGGTGCGCTCGCGCATCCACCGCGGCCGCCGGCAGCTGCGGGAGCAGCTGCAGGACGCAGACGACGAGCACGAGGCGGAGCATGACCCTGCCCGGGAGCAGCGGGATGGGTGAACCGACCTGTCGGGCCGTGGGCCCGCTGCTGTCGGCCTGGCTGGACGGCGAGCTGCCCCCCCGCCAGGCGGCCGACGTGGCGCGCCATCTGGCGTCCTGCGCGGCCTGCGACGGCGAGACGCGCGCGCTGG
>SKPY01000257.1 GCA_007119305.1 Nitriliruptorales bacterium | reverse complement strand
GACGAGGCCGCCCGCGCCCGGGGACGCGTCCGGGCCGAGGCGGTTCGGGCTCGCGGTCATGGGCTCGGGGCGCGCGCCCGGCACGTCGGGGGCACCCGGGCCGCGCACGCTCGCGAACGCCCACGCGCCCGACTCGTCGACCGCCTCCACCTGGGTCAGGAACTTGAACTGCTCCAGCCTCCCGGCGACGTCGGCGGCGACCTCGGGCGGCACGATGAGCAGCACGGCCTCGGCGTGGACGACGAACCGGCCCGCCGCGTGCGGGTTGCCCTTGGGGTCGAGGTAGCAGAAGTCGCGCACGCTGCCGGGACCGGCGTCCTCGACGGCCTGGGACAGCATCGTGTGCAGGTAGCCGTGGCGGTCCGGGCCGGTGACACGGACCACCCCGGCCGGGCGGCGCACCACCGCCGGCGCGGCGCTGAGCAGGACGCCGGCCTGGCCGCCCGCCGCGGACTCGTCGGGCTGGTCGTGCGCGTCGGCCTGCTCGTTCCGGTCGTGCGCGTGGGTGGCGCTGCCTGCGCGGGAAGCCTCGGGTCTCATCGCCACCACCGTAGCGGTCCCGGCACGAGCACAGGATCGTTGCCAACCGGGCCGTTCGCTGCCATCCTGGCCGCACGACAGAAAGGAGGTGGTCCAAGCAATGCATCATGACAGATTTGCTGTGACCGTCGAGGTGATGCGCGGCTAGACGCCGCCGGTCACTCCGGCATCCGTGACTGGGATGTCGGCGTCTAGCAATCCAACGCTCGTCACCCGCTCGTACGTCTGCGGGAGCTGGTCACACCCGCCCTTCCGGCACCCGTCCACCGGGCGGCTCGCCGGAGCACGCGAGCAGGACCCCGAGCGCATGGATGCCACCGCCGCCCCGGGTCGGGCTGGGCCACCACGGCCCCCCGCCCCGGGGCGGTTCGCGTTCCCACTCCGGCTCCAGGGGTCGCGAGCACGGCTTGGTCCGGGCGGACGGGAGCGCTCCTGGCTCGGCGGGGGGTTGGGAGCACAGCCTGGCGTCTGCACCACCACCGGCGCTCCCACCCTCCTCCGCCGCGTGCGCACACCGCACGCCGATGTGGGGGTTGGGAGCACCAGTTGGCGCGTGCGCCCCGCCGGCGCTCCCAGTCCCCCGGGCGCAGCGCACCGGCCGGCGCTACTCGCCGAGCAGCATGCGGGCGATGATGACCTTCTGGATCTCGGTGGTGCCGCCGCCGAGGCTTGTGAGCTTCGCGTCCCGCCAGGCGCGCTCGACCGGGAAGTCCTTGATGTAGCCCCACCCGCCGTGCACCTGGATCGCCTCCTCGGCGCTCTTGGTGGCGCACTCGGCGACGTAGGCCTTCGCGATCGACGCCTCGGTCACGTGCGGGCGCCCATGGTCCTTCAGCCACGCGGCGTAGCGCAGGTACAGCCGCGCGGTCTCGAGGCGGATCTTCATGTCGGCGAGCTTGTGGCTGACCGCCTGGTAGCGGGCGATGGGACGCCCGAACGCCTCCCGCTCACGGGCGTAGGCGATGGCATCCTCGAGGCCGCGGGTCATGCCACCGATCGCCGAGCCGAGCATGACGGTGCGCTCCCAGTCGAAGCACTCGAACCCGACCGCCCACAGCGCCGCGCCCTCCTCGCCGAGACGGCGGCTGTCGGGGACGCGGACGTCGGTCAGCACCATCTCGCTCGTCGGTGACGACCGGTTGCCCATCTTGTCGAGGTGGCTGCCGACGGCGAGGCCCGCGTCATCCCGCTCGAGGATGAAGGCCGTCATGGCCTGCCCGGCACTCGCCTGCGGGTCGGTGCGCACGACGACGGTGAACACGTCGCAGATCGGTCCGTTGGTGATGAAGGTCTTCGTGCCGTTCAGCACCCACTCGTCGCCCTCGCGGCGACCCGTGGCGCGGATGCGCGCGGTGTCGCTGCCCGCATCGGGTTCGGTGATCCCGAACGCACCGATCCACTCGCCCGAGGCGAGCCTGGGCAGGTAGCGCGCCTTCTGCGCCGGGGTGCCGTGCAGGTCGATGGGCTTGGAGCCGATCACGAGATGCGCGCCCAGCGACAGGCCGAGGCCGGCGTCCTGCCCCCCGTAGCCCAGCGCTTCGAGGGCGAGGCTCGTGGTGACGCAGTCGGCGCCGCCGCCGCCGTGCTCGGTGGCGAGCGGCAGGCCGCAGAGGCCGACCTCGGCGCAGAGGTCCCACACGTCCCGGTCGAAGCGCGCCTCGCGGTCGCGCTCCCCCGCCCGCGGGGCGACGACGGCGCGGGCGAAGTCCACGATCGTGTGGTACAGGGCCTGCTGCTCCTCAGTGAGGGTGAAGTCCATCGCTCCTGTCTCCAGCCAGCTCAGGGGTGGAACGTCCAGACGGTAACCGTTCCACTGACCCAACGCACAATGCGCGCTGCGACGCTGGTGGTCGGTCGGCAGCGTGGCGGCCACGGCCGAGCCTGGGTGCAGCGCCGGCGCTACGCTCGACAGCCCAGCACCCGAGCCGGAAGAGGTGACGATGAGCAGCCTGGTCGTCAAGATCACGCATGCCCACGATGATCCCGAGCGCGCGAACCTCGGCTGCAACGTCGCCTCCGTCGCGCTCGCCAGCGGGGTCGAGGTGGACGTGTTCCTGGCCGTGGAGGGGGTGCACCTGGCGCGCCCGGGTGTGACCGCCGAGCTCGAGCAGGTGGCGGAGGCACCGCCGCTCGAGGATCTGCTGGAGGCGCTGTACGCGGGCGGCACCGTCACCGTGTGCACGCCGTGTGCGCTGCGGCGCGGGCTCGGCGAGGGTGACTTCCGCGCAGGCACCCAGCTGGCCGGCTCCGCGCTGTTCGTCGAACGCGCGACCGCCGCCGGGGCGACCGCGCTCGTCTACTAGCGACCGGCGGACGGCTGCCGCGCGCGCAGCCGCGGCGGGTGTTCGCGGGCGCGTCAGGCCCGGTTGTAGACGGCCGCGCGGGTGTTCGAGGTCGCGTCAGGCGGCGCGGTCGCCGCGGGAAGGGCCGAGCAGGGCGGTGAGCGTGGCGCTGTCGGGCACGCCGGTGATCCGGTGGCGCACGCTGCCGTCACGGTCGATGACGAGTGTGGTCGGCGCGCGCAGGACCCCATGGGCGCGGGCGAGGTCGAGGTGCTCTCCGACCTGGGCGACGACGACCTCCACGTCGTCGCGCTCCGCGGCCACGTCGTCGAGCACAGCGCGCGTGGCGCGGCACGTGACGCAGCCCGGGGCGGTGAGCTCGAGCAGCACCACCCGGCCGGCGGGCGCACCGAGCACCGCCAGGTCGGAGGCGGACAGCCGCTCACCGGCGCGTCCGGCGCGCACGCTGCCCTGCCGGCGGCG
>SKPY01000094.1 GCA_007119305.1 Nitriliruptorales bacterium | reverse complement strand
TGCCGATGACTCCTCTGCTCGCACAGGTCGACGTCGTCGTCGAGGTCGACCCGCTCATGGTGGCCTCGTTCTCCCTGTACCTGCTGCTGGTCGTGGGCATCGCGTTCTACGCGGCCCGCAACTGGACCGGCTCCATGGGCGAGTTCTACCTCGGCGGCCGCCGCATGAAGGACGTGGTCGTCGCGCTCAGCGCGGTGACCTCGGGGCGCAGCGCGTGGCTCGTCCTCGGCGTGACGGGTACCGCGTTCGCGATGGGCGCCTCCGCCGTATGGGCGCTCGTCGGCTACATCCTGATGGAGCTGTTCCTGTTCCTCGTGGCCGCGCCGCGCCTGCGGCGGTTCACGGGGCGGATGGACAACATCACGCTGCCGGACTTCTTCGAGTCCCGCTTCGGTGGCGGCGTGGAGGGGCTCCGCCGGCTGACCGTCCTCGTGATCGTCGTGTTCATGACCGCGTACGTGTCGGCGCAGTTCGCCGCCGGCGGCAAGGCCTTCCAGAGCACGTTCGGGATCGGGGAGAACACCGGGATCTGGATCACCGCGGCGATCGTCCTGATCTACACGATCGCAGGCGGCTACGTCGCCGTGTCGCTGAACGACGTCGTGCAGGCGGTGTTCATGATCTTCGGCCTCGTGCTGCTGCCGATCGTGGCACTCACCCAGATCGGCTACGAGCCGATGCTCGCCACGCTGAGCGAGCTCGACCCGACGCTCGTCGACCCGACGGCGCTCGGCATCGGGGCCGCGATCGGCTTCATCGGCATCGGTCTCGGCTCGCCGGGCAACCCCCACATCCTCGTGCGCTACATGTCGATCGACAACCCCGCGAACCTGCGCAAGTCGGCGCTGTGGGGCACGACCTGGAACGTCCTCATGGGCTGGGGCGCACTCTTCATCGGCCTGGCCGGCCGTGCGATCTACGGCGAGGTGGCGGCCCTGCCGAACGAGGACACCGAGCAGCTGTTCCCGCTCCTCGCGAGCGAGTTCCTGCCCGGGATCATCGTCGGGTTCCTCGTCGCCGCGGTCTTCGCCGCCATCATGTCGACCGCCGACTCCCAGCTGCTCGTCGGCGCGTCCGGGGTCGTGCGGGACATCTACCAGCGCGTTGTCCCGAACGCGGAGAACCGTGACTCCAAGCACTACGTGTTCGTGAGCCGCATCACGGTCCTCGTGATGGTGCTCATCGCCGGGGCCCTGCTGTACCTGCCCGGCGCGGAGGACCTCGTGTTCTGGCTCGTCCTCTTCGCCTGGGGCGGCCTCGGCGCGGCGTTCGGCCCACCGGTGCTGTTCTGCCTGTTCTGGAAGCGCACCACCGCCGCCGGGGTCATGGCCGGGATCTTCGTCGGCGCGGCCACCGTCGTGGCCTGGTACTACATCCCCGGACTGACCGACATCATCTACGAGGGCGTGCCCGGCTTCATCGCCTCGACACTGGCCGTGTGGCTCGTGAGCCTCGCGACCCGGGTGCCCGAGGACGTCGAGCGGATCGTCAACGACCTTCTGCCAGAGGCGGTCGGCGCCACGCGGAAGGAGCAGGAGCGCTGAGTCCCGGCGAGGGGCGCTTGCCGCGCTGTCGCGGTCGGCGCCCCCGCGGGGTCGAACCCCGTAGGTGTGAGGAGAAGGAGCAACGCATGACCAGCCGCATCGTCGTCGGAGTCGACAACTCGTCGGATGCGCTACGCGCGCTCGAGTGGGCCCTGCGCATCGCGGGCCCGCTCGGAGCCCACGTCCGCGCTGTCCACGCCTACGCACCGCCGGGGGTGTACTTCCCGTACTCCACCCACACGGCGGAGGAGATGCACGACACGCTCGAGAAGCAGGCTCGGGCCGAGGCCGAACAGGCGCTGGAAGAGGTGCTGGGCAGCATCCAGGCCCCCGAGGGTGTGACCGTCGAGCCGGCCGTCATCCGGGACCGGCCCGCGGAAGCCCTGCTCACGGAGGCCCGGGAGGCGGACATGCTCGTGGTCGGCTCGCGCGGCCACGGCGGCTTCGCCGGGTTGCTGCTCGGCTCCGTGAGCCAGCAGTGCGTGCACCACGCCACCTGCCCCGTCGTGGTCGTGCCGCCACCCGAGCGCAGCTGAGCGCCTGTGCGGCTCGACCATGTGGTCGTCGCCGCCGCGGACCTCGACGCCGCCGCGGCGGCGTGGGCGCGTCATGGCTTTGACGTGCAGCCCGGCGGGACGCACCCCCAGTGGGGCACCCGCAACGCGCTCATCCGCTTCGAGCGCACGTACATCGAGCTCATCACGGTCCAGGACCCCGCAGCGGCGCGCGCCGCAGGCCCGGTGGGCAGCGTGCTGCTCGACGTGCTCGACCGCGGGTCCCAGACGCTGGTGGGGTATGCGGTCGCCGTGGACGATGCCGCCGCGATCGCGCACCGCCTCGAGGCCGCCGGTCTGGCTCCCCACGGCCCCTTCGTCATGAGCCGCGAGCGGCCGGACGGCAGCCGGCTGTCCTGGCAGCTGGTCGTGCCCGGCGCCCGTCCCTGGCTCACCCCCTGGCCCTTCTTCATCGCCTGGGACGGACCGCAAGCAGGCGGCGCCTCGACGACGAGGCACACCGTCGGCGCCCGCGACGTGACCGGGCTGACCGTCTGCGCGCGTGATCCCGCACAGGTGGCCGACCGCCTCCACGAGCTCGGCGCTCAGACGCTGGGGTCAACGGCGGTCGCGTGCCCACCCGCAACCATACGCGTGCAGGCTGGCGACGAGCTCGGCCTCGCCGACGTCACCGTCACGGTGGACGATCTCGCAGTGGCCGCGGCTCAGGCGGGGATGCAGGAGCACGGGACCCCCCTGACACTCGCGATCGCAGGGGTGGCGGTGCGCCTTGTCGACCATGCCATCGCCACCGCGGCCGACCCGTGACTGCGACCCGAGCGCCAGCGCCGCGGTCGCATTCTGCGTAGATCCGGTGTGGCGGTCGCGCCAGCGACCGTCATGCAGGTGCTGACGTGGCCCGGCGGCCGCACGCCTCACGCCGGGAGGACGCCGGGCGGAGCCTCGCCCGCGTCGAACCTGACTTCCGCCGCGAGTCCTGCGCCGGACAGCGTGCGCAGCGCGCGCTCCTCCTCGACATCGAAGGCGATGGCGCCCTCGGGGCGGTCGAGCAGGAACGTCACGAGGCAGCCGTCGCAGGCCGCGGTGCCCTGCATCACACAGCAGTCGCAGTCGATGTGCATGCCAGCCCTTCGCGTCGTGTGCGGACGACACGACGCTAGCCGGGGGGTGCGACAACCCACCGCCCACCTACGCCCGTGCTCGGCGCGCGTGCAGCGAGTCTTGCCGGAGGCCGTGATGGTTCGTGCCGG
>SKPY01000200.1 GCA_007119305.1 Nitriliruptorales bacterium | reverse complement strand
GAGGACGGCGGGGGAAGCCCGTGCTGAGGGTTCACGACGGCCCCAACGCCGGCGCGTTTGGTGGCTACCCGTGGTGGGCGACCGGCTGAGCTGATTCGCTCGACCAGAAGGATACGCGAACAGCCGCTCGACCGTTTCCAGATGCGCCTTGGCGGCCCGTTGACCGACCAGGTTGAGCGCGTTCCACCGCTCGAGGTGGAGGGTCGACAAGGCGTGCACCAGGCGATCAGCCGCCGGCTGCCGGTGGCTGGCCTCGAGGCACGACAGCACGTCGAGACGCTCGGTGAACGTCAGGGAGTCGTTGAAGGCGTCGATCAGGCCGAACGCCGCGCCGTCGTCCTCGTCGTCGACGGCCAGGGCGACTGCGCGGCCGAGGTAGTCGGCGGAGCGCTTGCCCGCGAGTGCGGCTGCCTCGCAGGCCGATACGAAGCTCGAGCGCAGGTACGCCATGGGGCGGCTCGCAGGAGGGCCCGTGCGGTCGGGCCGCCCTTCACCGGCTCCAAGCGGAAGTCGTGCTGGAGCATGGTCAAGGCGTCGGCGATGGGCACGTGCGGGGTCGCGACGAGCATCCTGACGAGCGTTTCGACGGTAGGGCCCTCACGTCACGCGCGGGTCAACCCGCCTTGTGGCCGCGCTACGTCGGCGTGTCCGGCGCCCCGTCCTGCACGCCCTGGCCGAGCAGATCCCCGAGCGCGCGGGCGTTGCGCACGCCGTAGTCGCGGTAGCAGTTGTTGAACACCGCGTGGGTCTCGCGCGCCTGCCCAGCCAGCTCGCGCACCCTGGGCGCCCAGTCGCGCAGCTCCTCGCTCGAGTACAGGTAGGCGAAGCGCTCCGCCGCCGTGATGCCCTTGGCCTCCCACGTGTCGGCGTTGTGGCCGTGGAAGCGCACGACCGCGAGGTCTGCCGTGGCGGCAAGCACCGGCGGCAGCGAGCTCGCGAACCCCTGCGGCATGTCGACGCAGACGTAGGCCAGCCCCCGGTCCGCGAGCAGACCGAGCGTGCGTCTGCGGTCCTCGGCGTCCTGCATCCAGCTGCCGTGGCGCAGCTCGACCGCGAGCTGGAACTCGGGCAGGCGGTCAGGCAGCGACTCGAGGTAGGCGCGGTTCGTGCGCTTGGCGGTGAACCACGGCGGCATCTGGAAGAACACCGCGCCGAGCTTGCCGGCCGAGTGCAACGGCATGAGCGCCGCGCCGAAGCGCTCGAACGCGAGCTCCGCAGCCTCCTCCGGCAGGTGCGACAGGTACACGTTGCGCTTGCCGGCCACCGCGGTCGGCAGCTGCGCCCTGACGTCTGCCCACAGCGAGTCCGGTTTCGTCGGGTGCTGGGTGAGCAGCGCGTAGGCCTTTACGTCGAAGCGGAACGTTTGGGGCGTCCGCTCGACCCACAGCGCGGCCAAGTCCTCGCTGGGCGGGTGGTAGTAGGTCGCATCGACCTCGACCAGGGTGAACACCGACGCGTAGAACTCCAGGCGCTCGCGCGCCGACATCGACCGCTTCGGGTACCAGTCCGCCTCGCGGATCAGCGTGCGGTCCGTCCACGACGCCGTGCCGACCCGGATCGTCCCAGCCATGCGCGCGCCTCCGCTCGCCGCGGTCGTCCCCCCAGCATCGCACCGCTGTCGGTCGGCGGGGTTGACGCGCCACAGCTCGTTGACGCAGGTGCGGTTGTGGTAGCCGAACGCGGCGGCCACCTCGGGCATGACGGCGTCGTCGGACACGGGCAGGGCGGTGTCGAGCCGATCGCGCACCTGGTAGTCGTGCTGCTCGCGGTCGGTGCAGGCGGCCGGTGGCCTGCGAGGGTGCGCAGGCGGTCGGCCGACAACACCGCAGCGAGGCTGCGCGCTCACTGCAGCCAGCGGGACCGCCCTACCCGGCGAGCGACTCGTCCAGCGCAGCCACGAACCGCTCGACCTGGGCGCTGATGCCGACCGTGACGCGCAGATGCCGCGGCGCGGCCCACATGGCACCGTTGCGGGTCACCACGCCGTGCTCCAGGAGCCGGTCCCACACGGCGTCTGCAGCGGTCCCGGTGTCGAGCCAGACGAAGGTCGCCTCGCTCGAGGGGCAGTCCAGCCCGCGTTCCGCGCAGGCGGCGGATAGCAGCACACGGCCCTGCCTGTTCGTGTCCAGGGTGCGAGCCAGGTGGTCCTCGTCGGCGAGGGCGGCGACCGCCGCCGCCTGCGCCATGGCGTTGACCGCGAACACGTCGCGGACACGCGCGAGCACGTCGATGATCGCCGCGTCAGCAAGGAGGTAGCCGACTCGCAAGCCCGCGAGGCCGTACGTCTTGGAGAACGTGCGCAGGACAAGCACGCGCGGGTTCCTGCGCAGCTCGGCCACACCGTCCGGCACGTCCGCTGCGTCGGCATAAAGCCGGTAGGCCTCGTCGAGCACCAGCAACGCCCGGGCGGGGAGCCGGTCGAGCAGCGCACGCACATCGGAGACCGGCAATCCGGGTTGGAGTGGGCGAGGCGACACCTCTCAAACCTGACGTGGGATGGCGACGGCGTTCCGGGAGACCGAGCCGACGACCCCAAGCAATCGGGGAACACCCCGCTGATCCGCCGACATCGCTGAGCGGCGATTGTCGTCCCGCTCATCTACCATGCGGGTATGGCCGTCCTCGACCTTGCGTCCGCTGACCGCGACCTCATCGCCTGGCTTCAGGATCAGCAGTTCGGCAGCCTTCGGGTGCTCGATGTGCAGGGTGTCCGGGAACCGGATTCCGCTGGTGATCTTGCGCTCATGCTGACGGTCACGCTTCCCTTGGAGGGCGAGACCTGGGATGCCGAGGATCTCGTCGACCTCCAACTCGCCGTGCGGGAGCGCGCGCTCGCCTTGGACGTGCGATGGCCCTGGTACGTCAAGGTCCGGCCCAACGTCGAGGAGGAGCAGGAAGAAGATGACCAGCCGGACCCCGGCGAGGATTGATGGATGCAGCGGCCCATCCGGCCCCGATGGCTCCTTCGGCAGGCCACGGAACTCACGGGGGAAGGCCGCGGTCAGCCGCGCAACGCTGACCTCCGGCGAGCGGCCTCTGCGGCCTACTACGCCCTCTTCCACGCGATCAGCCTGGAGACGACGCGGCACGTGCTGCCGGACGCGTCCTCAGCCGAGATCCAGGAAGCTTCGCGACTCGTGGCGCATAGCAGCGTGCGCGACGTGTGCGGCTACGTGTCGGGCGCAACCCCACCAAAGCGGATTGCCCCGATCGTCGATCGGCTACGAGGCAACAGGCCCGTTTCCACCGTCGCGACGAGCTTCCTCTCCCTCAACGAAGCTCGGGAAGAGGCCGACTACGACCATCTCGCGG
>SKPY01000057.1 GCA_007119305.1 Nitriliruptorales bacterium | reverse complement strand
CGCTTCGGTCCACCGATCTGCGCCAGCGCGGTGGCGGTCTCGTCCTCATCCGACAGCCGCGCGATGTGCGGCGCCGCGCCGGCGTGCACCAGCGCACGCAGGGTGGCCGCGCCGGAGGCGAACGACGGGGCGACCCAGGCCTCGTGGCGCTCGACCTCGGGGGCGTGCTGGACCTCCAGGGTGAGCTCGGTGAGGATGCCCAGCGTCCCCTCGGAGCCCGTCAGCAGGGCGCGCAGGTCGGGTCCTGCGGCGCTGGGCACCCCGCGCCCCACCCGCAGCTCGCCGCGGGGGGTGGCGCAGCGCAGGCCCAGCACGAGGTCGTCGATGCGCCCGTAGCCGGTGGAGGCCTGGCCCGCGGAGCGGGTGGCCACGTAGCCCCCGAGCGTGGCGTACTCGTAGCTCTGGGGGAAGTGGCCCAGGGTGAGACCGTGCTCGGCGAGCAGTGCCTCGGCCCTGGGGCCGCGCAGGCCCGGCTCGAAGGTCGCGGTGCGGTCCCCCGGTTCCACGGCGAGCAGTTGCTGCATCCGGCCGAGGTCGACGGCCACCAACGCGTCGAAGCCGCCGCGCTCGGGCTCCACGCCGCCGACCACGGAGGTCCCCCCACCGAAGGGGACCACGGCCACCTCGTGCTCGGCGCAGGCGGTGAGCACCCGCTGCACCTCGTCGTGGTCGGCGGGTCGCACGACGGCGTCAGGCGCCGCGAGCGCGTCGCCCCGACGACGCCGCACGAGGTCGGGGTAGGACTTGCCCCCCGCGTGCTCGACCCGCGTGCGGTGGTCGTCGTGCACGTGCGCCTCGCCCACGACGGCGACCAGGGCGGCACGTGCGGCGGTGCCGAGTCGCGACGTCGAGACCCGCACCTCCTCGAGCGGCACAGGACGACGGGGCGCGCCGAGCGGGCCGATGTGGGCCTCGAGATAGGCGCGGGCGCCGTCGGGCAGGCCGTGGCGCTGGTCGGGGTCGCCCCAGCCGTGCCAGATCATCGGCGCGTCGGTCGGCTCGATGGCCGTCGAGCGCCGCGGGGCCGTGGGGCGGTTCGGGGTGGCCATGCCGGGTCCTTCGTCGCGTCGCCGGTCGCAGGATGCCGCTCGAGGACGGCGCTCGGCCACATTGACGGGCGGGGCGGGAATCGTACACTCAGACAGATGATGTAGAAGTGTACGAGTCCTGCGCCGGCCAGTGGGCCCGCGGGCGGAGAGGTCGCCGTGCAGCGCTCCACCCGCGAGGAGGTCCTCGACGCGGTCGCCGACAGCGTCCGGGCCGTGGGGGTCCGGCGCACCACGATGGCCGAGATCGCCCGTCGGGCCGGGCTGTCCCGCTCGACGCTCTACACCCACTTCGCGGACGTCGGCGAGGCCACCGCCGCGCTGCTCACCCGGCAGCTGCTGGCACTGCTCGGCGCCTCCGACGAGGAGGAGGACCGCGGGCTGCCGGCGCGCGCACGCCTGATCGAGCGGGGCGTGCGGCTGGCCGCCGCGGTGCCCGACGACCCGCTGATCGAGCGGATTCTGGAGCTGGACGCGGAGCTGCTGGTGCCCTACCTGGTGCGCCGGCTGGGCTCCTCGCAACGGGCCATCCTCGACACGGTCGCCGACGCCGTCGCCGCGGGGCAGCACGACGGCTCGATCCGTGACGGCGACCCGCACAGGATCGCGTTCAGCACCTTCCTCGTGGTGCAGTCCTTCGTGATCTCGGCCCGCATCGCGGAGGCCGAGCACGGTCGGGAGGCGGTGCTCGCCGAGCTGCGGCTCATCCTCGAGCGGGCGCTGGCTCCGGACCCGTTGCCCGCTGCGGCAGCCACCTCGGGCGCCGCCACCGCCGCTGCTACTGCAGCCACGTCGGGCGCGTCCGCCGCCCCCAGCGTCACCGGAGAGGTCTCGTGAAGCCGTCCTCGCTCAACGCCCACCGTCGCCAGCGGGAGCTCGAAGGGCTCGCCGACGGCGAGATGGTCGACGTCCTGGTCATCGGCGGCGGCATCACCGGCGTGGGCGTCGCGCTCGATGCCGCCACCCGGGGGCTGCGCGTCGCGCTGGTGGAGCGCGGCGATCTCGCCCAGGGGACCAGCCGCTGGTCGTCGAAGCTCGTGCACGGGGGTCTGCGCTACCTCGCCAAGGGCCAGGTCGGCCTGGCGCATCAGAGCGCGGTCGAGCGGGGCGTCCTCATGGAGCGCACCGCCCCGCACCTGACCCGGGCGCTGGGGATGGTCGCCCCGGTGGGGGTGGCCTTCGGCGGCACGGACGCGGCCCTGACGGCGGCCGGGTTCGCCGCCGGCAACCTCCTGCGCGCCACCGCGGGCACCAGCCGGGCCACCCTGCCCTCGCCGCGCTGGCTGACGCCCCACGAGACCCGGCTGCTGGTCCCCGCCGTGGAGCCGCGTGAGCTGCGCGGCGGGCTGTTGAGCTGGGACGGACAGCTCACCGACGACGCCCGGCTCGTGATCACGGTCGCACGCACGGCGGCCGCGTTCGGCGCGAGGATCCTCACCCGCTGCCGCGTCGAGGAGGTGGGGGCCGGGGGCGCGCTCGTGCACGATGTCGTCGCGGACCAGCGGATCGAGCTTCGCGCCCGCCATGTCGTCAACGCCACCGGGGTGTGGGCCGACCGGCTCCATCCCGAGGTGACGCTGCGCCCCTCCAAGGGCGCCCACCTCGTGGTCGCGGCCGCCTCCCTCGGTCACCCGCGGGCGGCGCTGGCGGTCCCGGTCCCCGGGGAGCGGCACCGCTACGTCTTCGCCCTGCCGCAGGACGACGGGCGGGTCGACGTGGGCCTCACCGACGATCCGGTCGACGTCGCGGCCGATGATCCGGTGGCCGACGAGGCCGACGAGACCTTCCTGCTCACCACCCTGAGCGAGGCGCTGGAGCGGCCGCTGACGCCGCAGGACGTCGTGGGCTCCTACGCCGGGCTGCGGCCGCTGCTCGAGGGCGCCGACGGAGCGACCGCGGACCTCTCGCGGGACCACGCGGTGCTCGAGCGCGCGGACGGCCTGCTCACGGTGGTCGGCGGCAAGCTCACCACCTACCGGCGCATGGCCCGCGACGTCGTGGACCGCATCGCGGCCCGGGAGGAGGTCACGGCGGGTCCCTGCATGACGGCCACCCAGCCGCTGGTGGGCGCCGCCCCCCGCCATCGTCTGACCCGGCTGCCCGCCGACCCGGCGCTCGTGCGGCGCCACGGCACCGAGGCCGTCGAGATCGAGGAGCAGATGCGCCGACAGCCGGACCTCGCCGAGCCGGTGGTCGCCGGCCGCCCCTACCGGCGGGCCGAGCTGCTGTGGGCGGTCGCGCACGAGGGCGCCCTGGACGTCGACGACCT
>SKPY01000463.1 GCA_007119305.1 Nitriliruptorales bacterium | reverse complement strand
TGGCAGCGCGGCCGGGCGGCGGCACCCCTGGCTGCGGGGCTGGCAGCGCGGGCTGGCGCGTGCGCCTGCGCACCCGATCACGGTTGTCCACAGCAACCCGGCGGCTGCCATGCCCCGCAGCGGCGACGCGTCCTAACGTGCGCGCATGCGCACTCGACTGCTCGTGGCCCTGCTCGCCCTGGCCCCGCTCATGCTCGCGGCACCACCCCCGAGCCCCACCGCGCCGAGGCCGAGCGGCAGCTCCGGTGCGGTGCCGCCGGTGCCGGGCACGGTCGTGCGCTCCTTCGACCCGCCGGCGCATCCCTACGGGCCCGGCCACCGGGGGGTGGGGCTCGAGGCGGCGCCTGGCGCTCCGGTCGTCGCCGCCCTTGCGGGCACGGTCACCTTCGCGGGCGCGGTGGCGGATGTCGGATGGGTGACCGTCGCGCACGGGCAGGGCCTCGACACCACCTACGGCCCACTCGACCCCCGTGCGGTCACCGCAGGCCAGCGGGTCGAGCGCGGCCAGCGGCTGGGCCGGCTCGCGGACGCGGCGACCCATCTGCACTGGGGCGCGCGTCTGCACGGCGTCTACCTCGACCCGCTGCTGCTGTTCGAGCGCTGGCAGGTGCACCTCGTCGACGTGACCGGCCTCGCCGGCTGACAGGTCACGCGCGTCCGCGCCTGCTCCCGCGCCTGCTATGCTGGCCGACGGCTCGGGCCACGCCCGGGTCGCTTCCGCGTCGCGCGACTCGTCTCGTCACCGGGCCCCACGGCTCCACGGCAGGCGGGCAGTGCGGCGACATCACAGCACGACCCGCGGGACCCGCGGTGCCGCGCCAGGCGCGGAACGGGTCCGCACCCCTGCAGGGGCCGGGCCGTGTGAGGACCAACCGCGAAACGGAGGACCCATGTCGGTCGTCACCATGCGCCAGCTGCTCGAGGCCGGGGTGCACTTCGGGCACCAGACCCGCCGGTGGAACCCGAAGATGAAGCGCTTCATCTTCGGCGAGCGCAACGGCATCTACATCATCGACATCCAGCAGACCATCGGCCTCATCGAGCGTGCCTACGACTTCGTCCGCGAGCAGGTCGCCAAGGGCGGCACGGTGCTGTTCGTCGGCACGAAGCGGCAGGCTCAGGAGGCCGTCGAGGTCCAGGCCACCCGCGTCGGGATGCCGTACGTGAACTACCGCTGGCTCGGTGGGATGCTCACGAACTTCGAGACAATCAAGACCCGCCTCGAGCGCCTCGCCGAGCTGGAGACGATGGAGCAGGACGGCACGCTCGAGCTCCTGCCGAAGAAGGAGGCGCTGCAGCTGCAGCGCGAGGCCGACAAGCTCAACCGCAACCTCGGCGGCATCCGCGGCATGACGAAGCTGCCCAGCGCCGTCTGGGTGGTCGACACCGTGAAGGAGCACATCGCCGTCAAGGAAGCCAACCGGCTCGGCATCCCCGTCATCGCCGTGGTGGACACGAACTGCGATCCCGACACGATCGACTTCGTGATCCCCGGCAACGACGATGCGATCCGCTCGGGCGCGCTGCTCACCCGCATCCTCGCAGACGCCTGCGCGGAAGGGCATCAGATCCGCGCGAGCCGCACCGAGGACGACGTCGTCGCCGAGCAGGCTGCGGCTGCGGCCGCTGCTGCGGCCTCGGGGCGCCCGGAGACCGGCCCCGACGAGGAGCCGCTGGCGGAGTGGGAGATCGCCCTGCAGCGTGAGGAGGCCGCCCGCCGGGCCGCGCAGGCCGGGGCCTCCTCCGAGGAAGAGGCCGAGCCGGCGCCGGCCGAGGAGCCGGCGACCGAGGTGTCCGCTGCCCAGGCGCCTGCGGCCGCCGAGCCCGCCCCCCAGGAGCCGGCAGAAGGCGCACCGGAGCAGCCGGCCGGGCAGCCGGACGAGGGCCGGCCGGCCTGAGCGACGACGTCCGTCCCCGTGGGACCACGAGCAGAAAGAGCACACCGATGCCCGAGTTCACCGCAGCCGACGTGAAGCGTCTCCGCGACGCCACCGGCGCCGGGATGATGGACTGCAAGAAGGCGCTGACCGACGCCGACGGCGACTTCGCCGCCGCCGCCGACCTCGTGCGGGAGCGCACCGGCGCCCGCATGGAGGGCCGCGCCGGCGAGCGCACGGCGAGCGACGGCCTCGTCCACGCGTACCTGCACACCCCGACGCCCGGGATGCCGCCGAAGGTTGGGGTGCTCGTGGAGCTGAGCTGCGAGACGGACTTCGTGGCCAAGGCCGACGCCTTCAAGGCCCTCGCGAACGACATCGCTCTGCACATCGCGGCCATGAACCCGGTCGTCGTCCGTGAGGACGAGGTCGATGATGCCCTGTTGGCGAAGGAGCGCGACTTCGCCGAGAAGCAGGCGCGCGACCAGGGCAAGCCCGACCACATCATCGACAAGATCGTGGACGGCAAGATCAAGGCGTTCTTCAAGGAGAAGGTGCTGCTCAACCAGCCATTCGTGAAGGACGACGCGCAGACCGTCGGCGAGCTCGTCGCCGAGCACCAGCGGACCACCGGAGAGAAGATCGAGGTGGCGCGCTTCGCCCGCTTCCAGGTCGGCGCCTAGGGCGTCGGGCCGCGGACGCGTGCCCGGTGGATCTGTGGCGCTACGGTCCGGCCTGGCCTGGCTTGTACGATGCCGGCAAGACGACCGGAGGCAGGTGAGGCGTGGCAGACGACGAGGAGCGGCCCAAGTACCACCGGGTGCTGTTGAAGCTGTCCGGTGAGGCCTTCGCCGACCAGGCCAACTCGATCAGCCCGGTCGTCGTCGCCTCCGTGGCCCGCCAGCTGTGCGACGTCGCGCAGCTTGGGGTGCAGACGGGGGTCGTCGTCGGCGGCGGCAACATCTTCCGCGGGACGTCGCCGCAGGCCACGGGCATGGACCGCTCGAGCGCCGACCACATGGGCATGCTCGCCACGGTCATCAACGCCTTGGCGCTCCAGGACGCGTGCGAGAAGCGGGGCTTGCAGACACGCGTGCTGTCTGCGGTCAGCATGCAGGAGCTGTGCGAGCCCTACATCCGTCGGCGCGCCGTCCGCCACCTCGAGAAGGGGCGGCTCGTGATCTTCGCAGCCGGGCTCGGTGCGCCCTACTTCTCCACCGACACGGCAGCTGCGCAGCGCGCCCTCGAGATCGACGCCGAGGCCATCCTCAAGGGCACCAAGGTCGACGGCGTCTACGACAAGGACCCCAAGGTGCATGCCGACGCTCGGCGCTTCGACAGCCTCACCTACCTCGACGCGCTGAGCCGGGGCCTGAAGGTCCTCGACGAGACCGCCATCTCCTTGTGCATGGTCAACGCCCTGCCGATCATCGTCTTCGA
>SKPY01000209.1 GCA_007119305.1 Nitriliruptorales bacterium | reverse complement strand
CGACGGCCCCGCCTGGCTGACCGCCGGGGGCGGCGTTTCCGCGGCGGGCACGGGCTGTCCCCGCCGCCGGGCGGCGTGGCGCCGAGCCCGTACGCGGGCGTCGGGGGACGCGGCAGCGTAGAGCTCCTCGTACGCGACGAGGAGCGCCTCGACCGTGGCGTCGACGGACGCCGGATCGTAGCCGGACATGGCGAGCGGGAACCGCGGCCGCGCCACGTCGTTGGGGATCGGCAGCGGATCCCAGCCGGGGTCCGGGTCCGGCGGGGGGTCGAGCGTCGCGCCCGGGCGGTAGACGGCGACCAGCACGACGAGCACACCCACCACAGCGGCGAGCACGGGGACGAGCATCGCCTCCGAGTATGCCCGACTGCCCCGCGCGAGCGGCGCCACGTCCGGCCGCACGCACGCATGCGCCCGTCTAGGCTCGGCGCATGCAGCTCGTGCTCCGCGACCGCGCCCTCGCCCTCGACCGCCACGTGGCCGTGATGGCCATCGTGAACCGGACGCCCGACTCCTTCTACGACCGCGGCGCGACGTTCGCGCTCGACACGGCGGTCGAGCACGCCCTCGCGCAGGTGGACGCCGGCGCGGACCTGATCGACGTGGGCGGGGTCAAGGCCGGGCCGGGCGACGCGGTCACCCCGGCCTGCGAGCGGGAGCGCATCGTGCCGTTCGTCGAGGCGTTCCGGGCACGCAGCACGGCCCTGCTGTCGGTCGACACGTACCGCCCGGAGATCGCGGCCGCGGCCCTCGACGCCGGCGCGGACCTCGTCAACGACGTGTCGGGACTGGCCGATCCCGAGCTCGCGGACGTGGTGGCGGAGCGCCCCGGGACCGGGCTCGTGGTGATGCATGCCGGCGGCCCGCCACGCACCCGTCCGTTCCGGCCCAGCTACCACCCTGACGTCACGACGGTCGTGCGCGACGAGCTCGAGCAGCTGGCCGCGCAGGCGCAGGAGCGCGGCGTGCCGGCGAGCGGCCTCGTCGTCGACCCCGGGCACGACTTCGGCAAGAACACCTACCACTCGCTGGAGCTGACCCGCCGTCTTGCGGAGATCGCCGCGCTCGGCTTCCCGGTGCTCGTCGCGCTGTCCCGCAAGGACTTCCTCGGCGAGACGCTCGGGGTCGACGTGGCCCCGGCGGACCGCCTGGAAGCGTCGCTGGCCGCCGCGGCGCTGGCGGTGGCGCACGGCGCCCGGATCCTGCGGGTGCACGACACCGCGGCCACGGTGCGGGTGGCACGGACCGTCGCGGCGATCCTCGGCTTGCAGCCCCCGGCCGTGGCGGTCCGCGGCCTCACATGAGCGTCGCGCCTGGCAGGATGGGGGGCATGAGGGAGCCACCCGTGCAGCTGCCCGGCCGCAACCAGCCCTGCTGGTGCGGCAGCGGACGCAAGTACAAGAAGTGCCACGCCGACGAGGACAACGCACGGCACCGGAACCAGGCCGCAGGGCCATCCGTGGCGTCGGTGACCGAGCGCGTCCGTCCCGGCCGGATCAGCCCGCCGCGCCCGGTGCCCGAGCACATCCCCCGGCCCCCCTACGTCGCCAACGACGGGGTCCCGCCGCCGCGCGGACCCGCCCGGCCCCGGACACCGGACGAGCTGGAGCGGATGCGCCGCGCCGGGCGGGCCGCCCGCGCGGTGCTCATGGGCCTGGCCGAGCACGTGCGGCCCGGCGTGACCACGAACGAGCTGGACGCGCTCGCCCACGACCATGCCGTCGCCCTCGGCGCCTACCCGAGCCCGCTCGGCTACCAGGGCTTCCCCAAGTCGATCTGCACGTCGGTGAACGAGGTCATCTGCCACGGGATCCCCGACGACCGGCCACTGGCCGCCGGGGACATCTGCAACATCGACGTGACCCTCTACCTCGACGGCGTGCACGGGGACACCTCGACGATGTTCTGCGTCGGCGACGTCGACGCGGACAAGCGCCGGCTGGTCGAGACGACGCAACGGGCGCTGCACGCGGGGATCGCGGCCGTGCGTCCCGGCGCCGAGGTGCGCGCCATCGGCCGCGCGATCGAGCAGGTGGCCACCGCGGAGGGGCTCAGCGTCGTGCGCGCGTTCGTCGGCCACGGTGTCGGGCCGGAGTTCCACGCGGAACCGACGATCTACCACTACTACGAGCCCGACGCGCGCACCGTGCTCGCCGAGGGCATGACGTTCACCATCGAGCCCATGCTGAACCTCGGCACGTGGCGGCACGTCATGTGGGACGACGGCTGGACCGCCGTGACCGCCGACCTCGCACCGAGCGCGCAGTTCGAGCACACCATCGTCGTGACGAGCGCCGGAGCCGAGCTGCTGACAGTCCTCGAGGGTGAGCCTCAGCCCTTCCTCGGTGGCGTCTCGGCGGGCTCGTAGCGGGCCGGACGCGCCTGGCAGCCGTCAGGTGCGCTTCAGGCGCCAGGACACCCCGAGCCACCCGAGGCCGCCGAGCGCCACGCCGTAGACGAGCAGCGCCACCAGCAGCAGGGGATCCCCCACGCTGCCGCGCAGCATGATGTCGCGGGCGAGCTCGACGCCGTACGTGGCGGGTAGCACGAGCCCCACCCAGCTGACCTCCGGGATGAAGCGCTCGAGCGACAGCGTGAAGCCGGAGAAGAAGATCGTCGCGAGCAGCAGCAGCATGGTGTACTGCACCGCCTGGCTGTCGGAGCGGGAGACAGCGGCCACGCACAGGCCCAGGCCCGCTGACGCCAGCAGCAGCGCGAGCAGCGTCGCGGACAGCATGAGCCAGCTGCCCAGCATCGGCACCCCGAGCGCGAACACGAGCGCCAGCACGAGCACGGCTGCGACCACCACACCCATGCCGATGTGTGCGACCTGCTTGCCGAGCGCGAGCTCCCCGATGCGCAGCGGCGCGACCCGGTAGAGCTCGGGCGTGCCGAGCTCGGTCTCGCGCACGAGCGACAGCGCCACCAGCGTGATGAGCATGTGCTGCAGCAGCACCACGACCACGGCCGAGGCGTAGAAGTCGTCCAGGTCGACGGCGCTGCCGGCGAGCCGCACGACCTCGCCCCCGAACGGCGCCACGAGGATCTCGGGGGAGATGGACTCGAACTCGGCGAGGCGGGTCTCCATCTCCTCGAGGTCGGCGTCGAGCTCGTCGCCGTCCTCGTCGAGGTCGTCGGGGTCGTCGACGTCCTCGACGCGCTGCGCGAAGCGGGTCACGACCTCGTGCAGCGAGTCGTCGTCCTCGTCTCCGCCGGCGCCGGGCTGGTCGCGCACCCCCTCCATGACGGCCGCGGCAGGACCGGCGGCGAGCAGCAGCGCAGCGCTCTCCGAGCGCAGCTGCGCGAGCTCGACCGCGGCCTG
>SKPY01000282.1 GCA_007119305.1 Nitriliruptorales bacterium | reverse complement strand
TCGTGCTCACGCACGCTCACCCCGACGAGTGCGAGGGAGGCGAAGCGCTCGGGTTCGCGCGCGGCGAGCGCAAGGCTCGCGTGCCCGCCCATCGAGAACGCGACCACGTGCGCGGGACTGCCCACCGTGTCGAGGTAGGCGCGCACCGCGTCGACGAGCACATCGCGGTCGTAGCGGCCGTCGTCGGGCAGCGGCGTGCGGCCGTGGCCGGGCAGGTCGGGCAGGTGCACCCGGTAGCGTTCGGCGAGCGGCTTGGCGAGCCGCCCCCAGTGGTACTCGCCCGTGCCGGTGCCGCCGTGGAGGCAGACGACGTCGGTGCCCCGCTCCGGACCGCTGATGTCAGCGTGCATCGCGCCCACGCTAGTCGCCTGCCTGCGCACGCGCTCGGGGCTGGCGCCGCCCGGACCGTGGCTGGCGCCGCCCGGACCGTGGCTGGCGCCGCCCCGTGCCGGTCGGCATCCTGGCGCCATGGGTCTGCAAGTCGGAATCGTCGGCCTGCCCAACGTCGGCAAGTCGACCCTGTTCAACGCCGTGTCCGCCGCCGGTGCGGAGGTGGCGAACTACCCCTTCGCCACGATCGAGCCGAACGTCGGGGTGGTGCCGCTGCCCGACCCGCGGCTCGACCGCCTCGGCGAGCTCACGGGGCAGGACAAGCTCGTCCCCACGAGCGTCGAGTTCGTTGACATCGCGGGCCTGGTCCGTGGGGCCAGCAAGGGCGAGGGCCTCGGCAACCAGTTCCTGGCGCGCATCCGCGAGGTGGACGCACTCGCCCATGCCGTGCGCTGCTTCGACGACAGCGACGTCGTCCACATCGACGGCAGCGTCGACGCGGTCCGCGACATCGAGGTGGTCGCCACCGAGCTGGCCCTGAAGGACCTCGAGACGGTCGAGCGCCGGATCGAGCGGGCTGGCCGCTCGGCCCGCGCCGGCGACAAGCACGCGGCCGCCCAGGCGCGCCTCGCCGGCGACCTGCTCGCCCACCTCGAAGCCGGCTACCCGGCGCGGACCTTCCCGGACACCGCGGCGGACGGTCTGATCCGCGAGCTCGGCCTGCTCACGGCCAAGCCCGTGCTCTACGCCGCCAACGTCGCCGAGGACGACCTGCCCGACGCCGCGACGAACCCGCACGTCACGGCGGTGCGCAAGGCGGCCGAGGCGGAGGGGGCCGAGGTCGTCGTCGTGTGCGCGGAGGCCGAGGCGCAGATCGCGGAGCTGCCGCCCGACGAGCAGGCGGAGTTCCTCGCCGACCTCGGCCTCGCCCGCAGCGGCCTCGACCTGCTCGTCACCGCCGCCTACCGCCTCCTCGGGCTCATCACGTTCTTCACGACGGGACCGAAGGAGGCACGGGCGTGGACGGTCCGCGAGGGCGCGACCGCGCCCCGCGCCGCCAGGGAGGTCCACTCGGACATGGAACGGGGCTTCATCCGCGCCGAGGTCATCCACTTCTCCGACTACGACGCGCTCGGCAGCGAGCAGGCCGTCCGTGATGCGGGCAAGCTGCGCGTCGAGGGCAAGGACTACGTCGTGCGCGACGGCGACGTCATCCGCTTCCGCTTCAACGTCTGACCGCGCCCGTGGCGAGGGCGGCTGTCAGCTGCCCGCTGGCGGCTCACGTGTCTCAGGCGCCGCGAGATCCCTGTGCGGCTTGTGGCGTTGGGCGCGCAGATCATGCTCGCGGGCGGTGGTGCCGATGCAGGTGTCCTCGAGGTAGGCAAGGCCCGCCTCGTCCGCGAGCGCCCGCGCCTCGTCGCTCGTGATGCCGGTCTGCAGCCAGATCGTTCCCGCCCCGCGGCGGACCGCGGACCGGACGATGTCGGGCGCCTCCTCGCCGGGGCGGAAGACGTTGACGATGTCCACCGTGATCTCCTCGGGCACGGCCTCGAGGGAGTCGAAGGCCGGCTGGCCGAGCACCTCCTCGACGCCGGGGTTCACGGGGATCACCGCGTAGTCCCGCCGGATCAGCTCAGCCGGGATGTCGTGCGCGGGCTTGCCGGGCGTGTCCGACATGCCGACGACCGCGACGTGGCGGGCGACGGCGAGCAGGTCAGCGGGCTGTGGTCGTGTGCTCATGGGGACCGCAGTTCCCGTTCCGGCCGCCCGCCAACCGCGCCGAAGTCCCAGGGGTACCCGCGCTCGGGCGCGCTGACCTTGGAGAGACGCTCCCGCTCGTCGGGGCTGAGCTCGAGGTCGGCGGCGGCCAGGGAGGCGTCGAGCTGGTCGAGGCGGGTCGCCCCGATGATGGGGATGACGAACGGCTGCTCGAGCAGCCAGCGCACCGCCACGGTGGCCGGCTGCGCCCCGTGCGCCGCGGCGACCTCGAGCACCGCGTCGAGGGTGTCCCAGTCGTGCTCGGCGAGGTTGTCGACGAACTGCGCGAACCGGCCCGGGTCGTCGCTCGACCCGTCGCGGCGGTACTTGCCCGTCAGGAAGCCGGCCGCGAGCGGCGACCAGGCGAGGATGCCGAGGTTGTTCGCCATGGCGGCGGGCAGCGTCTCGAGCTCGATCTGGCGCTCGATGAGCGAGTACTGGGGCTGCAGCGACACGAGCGGCGAGAACCCGCGCGCCTGCTGGATCCGGCAGGCCCGCTCGAGCTGCCAGCCGACGAAGTTCGACACCCCCGCGTAGCAGATCTTGCCCTGCCGAGTGAGGTCCTCGAGCGTCTCCAGGGTCTCGTCGAGCGGGGTCGTCGGGTCGAACGCGTGGATCTGGTAGACGTCGATGTAGTCGGTGCCGAGGCGGCGCAGGCTCGCGTCGACCGCTGCCACGAGGTGCCGGCGGCTGGCCGAGCGGTCGTTCGGCCCGGGGCCGGTCGTCCCGTAGGCCTTCGTGGCGATGACGATCTCGTCGCGGTAGCCGGCGACGATCTCGCCGACGATCTCCTCGCTGCGGCCCTCGGTGTAGACATCGGCGGTGTCGAGGAAGGTCCCGCCCGCCTCGCGGAAGCGCTCGACCATGGCGCGGGAGGCGTCGAGGTCGGCCTTGCCGCCGAACGTCATCGTGCCGAGGCACAGCTCGCTGACGACGAGCCCGCTGCGGCCGAGGTAGGTCTGCTCCATGGGTGGTGCTCCTTTGCGTCCACGCGACGATCGCCCTCCCAAGCCATACCCGACCGGCGCGCGCTCACGCGCGCCACCCCCGCACGGAGCGGTCGGAGGCGGGTGCTCAGCCGACGGCGGCGGCGTGGGGGAAGGTCTGCCCGACCAGCTCCTCGCTGACGTGCCACAGCAGCGTGGCGAGCTCCCGGTCGCGGGTCAGCGGGTGCGTGCGGATGCGGCGGTCCCCCACGAAGGCGGCCCCGCTGACGCCGGCGAACGCCGGCTCG
>SKPY01000505.1 GCA_007119305.1 Nitriliruptorales bacterium | reverse complement strand
GAGGCGGGCGCGCACGAAGTTGCGCGCGTGGATCAGCGCGGTGCGGGGCCCCGCCGTCCGCGCGTACTCGCCGAACCGGCGCAGGTAGTACAGCGGCGGCCGGGTGACGACCGCGCCCCGCCGGGTCACGTACTCGGCCGCGCGTCCCCGCCGGTCCGGCGCCGGGCGCGGCCGGCGGCAGAAGTCCATGATCGGTGCGAGGGAGCGCTCCCAGGTCATCTCCGGTGCGAGCGTCTCCACGTTGGCCTGGCAGCTGGCGTAGAAGTCGCGGTCACGACGCAGACGCAGCAGCGCCTCCGCGAGCGCGTCGACGTCCTCGGCCGGCACGGTCAGGCCGAGGTCGTGGGAGTGGATGAGCCGCGACAGGCTGTCGCCCTCGGTCGCCACGATCGGCAGGCTGGCCCACAGGTAGTCGAGGATCCTGGTGCGGTAGCTGAACGCGGTCTCGATGTGCTCGAAGTGGGTGGACACGCCCAGGTCGGCCTCCAGCAAGTAGTCGGCCCGCTGGTCGTAGGGGATCCAGCCCTCGTTGAAGAACACGTGCCGGTCGAGCAGGTCGAGCTCCGCGGCGAGCTGCAGGGCCTGCGCCGCCATGCGCATCTTCGGCACGTCGGGGTTGGGGTGGGCCGCGCCCATGAAGAACAGCTTCACGTCGGGTTGGCTCTCGGCGACTTTGCCGACGGCGCGGATGAGCGTGAGCGGGTCGAACCAGTTGTAGATGCCGCCGCCCCACAGCAGCAGGAAGTCGTCCGCGGCGATGCCGTCCACGACGCCCTTGAGCACCTGGGCGCGTTTCTCGGGCGGCTCGTCGGGCAGCCCGAACGGTGCGACGTCGAGCAGGGTGCGCAGGGACTCGTCCGCGTCGAACGTCGCCGGGTTGATCCGTCCGATCCCGGCCAGCTGGCCGAGCCAGAAGTCGCGCTGCTTCTCGCTCGCGCACACGAGGAAGTCGGCCCGCTCGAGCTGCTTGTTGAGCACCTCGACGTCAGACCTGGCGGTCGCATAGCGCTCGGCGGGCGGCTCCTCCTTGCGCAGGTTCAGGCCTTCGAGGTGGAACGGGTCGTAGATGTCGACGAGCACGAACCGGTCGCTCGCCGCGATCTGCGGGAACTGGTGCATCACGAAGCCCTGGAAGATCACGATCTCGGCCTCGGCGACGAGCTGGTCCACGACGCCGTCGTGGATCCGCATGCAGCGGAAGGACTCGTGCGACAGGGTGATCTCCTGCGTGGACGCCAGGGTGACCTCGTGCTCGTGGGCCAGCAGCCGGGCCATCTCCCAGCAGCGGATGGCCGGCCCGGCCATGCGCTCGGAGACGCGGTCCTGGGTGACGATCAGCACGCTCGAGCGCGGGCGGGCGTGGTCGGTGAGGTCGAACGCCCGCACCACCTGGTCGAAGGCGTTCAGGAAGTCGTCGCGGAACACGTTGGGACGCAGCGACTCCTCGAACAGCTTGAGCAGCTCCCGGTCGGTCACCACCCGCTTGGACTGGATGAGCTCGCGCTTTGCCCGCAGGTCGTCGAGCGACAGCGCGAAGTCACGCAGCGCGGCGAGGTGCGCCCCGGTGAGCGCGGGCATCGTGAGGTCGTCGAGCGGCGCGGCCTCAGCGCTGATCGTGTAGTCGGGCAGCTCGAGGCCGTCGACGTCGAGCCCGCGGAACAGCGTGAGCAGCATCGACGCGGGCAGGATGCGCGACAACCGGTCGTCGGCGTAGTTCTTGAAGACCGTCGCGAGGGCGTTGCGCTCGAGCAGGTAGCGCTCGCGGGCGTAGCCGAAGCGCTCGATCGTGCCGTGGTGGCGGTGGTAGACGCGCGAGGTCGGCACGTAGACCACCTCGTAGCCGAGCACCCACAGGCGCCAGCCGTAGTCGACGTCTTCGAAGAACGCGAAGTAGCTCTCGTCGAACCCGCCGACGTCGAGGAACGTCTGCCGCCGGGTGACGAGCGCCCCCCCGGAGGCGAACAGCGTCGCCTGGTTGCCCTGCTCGGCCACGTCGGCTTGCTCGACACCCTTCGCGAACCCGTGCCCGTAGAAGGCCAGCTGTCCGCCGGCGTAGTCGACGGTCTGGCGATCCTCCCGCAGGATCTTGCTCGCCACGCAGGCGATGCGCGGCTCGTCCTCGAGGACGCGCACGGCGTGCTTCAGCCAGCCCCGGTCCGCCTCGGCGTCGTTGTTGAGCAGGGCGAGGTAGCGACCCCCGCCCTCCTGCGCACCTTGGTTCACCGCCGGAGAGAAGCCGGTGTTCGTGTCGTTCACGACGACCCGCGCCTCGGGGAACGCCGCCCGCACGTGCTCGACCGACCCGTCGGACGACGCGTTGTCGATGAACACGACCTCGAGCGCGTCCTCGGGGTAGTCGAGGTCGCGCAGTGAGCCGAGGCAGCGGTCGAGGTAGTCGCGGCCGTTGAAGTTCACGACCACCACGCTCACCGTCGGCCAGGTCCGCTCGGCGGACCGGGCTGGTGGGCGTTC
This sequence comes from Nitriliruptorales bacterium, assembly GCA_007119305.1. GTDB lineage: Bacteria > Actinomycetota > Nitriliruptoria > Euzebyales > Egibacteraceae > SKPY01. The sequence continues at coordinate 863 of SKPY01000505.1, read as the reverse complement.
CGAGGCCATGCGAGCCCTTTCGTGCGGGACAACCGGTCGGGCATGGTCTACCACGCCGGGCGCGCCACCCCACACCGCCCGCGGGCCGTCAGGCGATGGTCTTGCGGCGCGTGTGCCGCTAGCCTCAGGGCGAGCATGCAAACCCCGAAGCCCCAGCTGTCCGCCGTCGTGCCCGTCTACAACGAGGTCGACGCACTGCCGGCGTTCCACGCCGAGCTGCTCGAGGCGCTGGAAGCGATCAGCCGGCCGAGCGAGGTCGTCTACGTCGACGACGGCTCGGACGACGGCTCGGTGGAGCTGCTGGAGAAGCTCCAGGTCGAGCGCCCCGACCTCGTGCGTGTCGTCGTGCTGCGCCGCAACTTCGGCAAGTCGGGTGCGCTCGCGGCGGGCTTCGACGCCGCCCGGGGGGAGCTCGTCGTCACCCTCGACGCCGACGGCCAGGACGTCCCCGGTGAGCTGCCCCGTCTGCTGTCGCGGCTCGAGGTCGACGGCTACGATCTCGTGGGCGGCTGGCGGCGCGAGCGCGACGATCGCTTCGTCAAGCGCGTGCAGTCGCGGCTGTACAACGCCGCCACCAGGCGCATGACAGGCCTCGACCTGCACGACTTCAACACCGGCTTCAAGCTGTTCCGCGCGGAGGTGGTGCGCGAGCTGCCGCTGTACGGCGAGTTCCACCGCTTCGTGCCCGTCCTCGCCCACGACCTCGGGTTCCGGGTCGGGGAGGTCCCCGTCACCCATCGCGGCCGCCAGGCGGGCCAGACGAAGTACCTGTCCATCGCGCGCCTGCCCAAGACGCTCCTCGACCTGCTGACGGTGCTGTTCCTCACACGCTTCGCGGACCGGCCGCTGTACCTGTTCGGCGG
>SKPY01000449.1 GCA_007119305.1 Nitriliruptorales bacterium | reverse complement strand
GTTCGTCGCACCGGCGAGCACGGCCTCGAACAGGGCGTGCACGGCCGGCGACGGCGTGTGGTGGACGATCAGCAGGGTGGGCATGCCCCGCAGGCTTGCGCTCCGCCGGGCAGCCCGCAACCCGGTCAACCCGCGCCCCGCCGGGCAGACGCGGTCGTCCCTCGCCCTTGCGTTTCGACATGCGATGCAACGGCAACGGTGGGCAGCCCGTCTGGAACGTGTGAACGAGGCCGCGGCGGCCTGGCCGCCCGGTCGCCGTCACGAGACAAGGGAGTTGCATGCTTTCCGCGTACGCCCGCACGACCGCACGCACGATCGCTGCGCTCGGTGCCGTAGCGCTGGCCGCGGCGTTGCTCGCCATGACCCCGCCGACCGCAGCCCACGCCGACGACGACGGCGTGACCCCGGCGCGCGTCGATGGGCAGACCCGCTTCCACACCGCTGCCAACCTCGCGACCTTGACGTTCGACGAGGCGCACGTCGCCCACATCGTCTTCGGCGGTGACTACCCGGACGCCCTGGCCGCCTCCTACGGCGCCGGCGCCCTCGACGGGCCGATCCTGCCGGTGCCCCGCCACGAGATCGGCGGCGACCACCCGACCATGCACGCGCTCGACGAGCTCGGCGTGGACGAGGTGCGCCTGGTCGGGGGCACCGCTGCCATCAGCGCCGAGGTGGAGCAGGAGCTCGCCGACGCCGGCTACGAGACGATGCGCATCGCCGGTCAGACGCGCTACGAGACCGCCGCGGCGCTGGCCACGACCTACGGGGACCAGCCGGTGGGCACCCTCGAGGGGGACCGCACCGCGCTCCTCGCCAGCGGGGCCGGTTTCGCCGACGCGCTCGCCGCCGGCCCGGTGGCCGCCGCGGCCGGGTTCCCGCTACTGCTCACGCCGACGCACCAGGCCGACGCGGCGGTCGATGACGCCCTCGAGCAGCTCGACATCGAGCGCATCGTGATCGCCGGCGGCCCCGCAGCGGTGAGCGGCAGCATCGTGGAGCACTACGAGGACCGGGGCTACGAGGTGGAGCGCTGGCACGGACAGACGCGCACCGAGACCGCCGCGGTCGTCGCCGACAACGCCCGCGAGCGCCTCGGCTTCGACGAGGCCCTGACGCTGCTCGCGCGCGGTGACGACTTCGCCGACGCGCTCGCCGCGAGCGTGCACGGAGCCGTGCACGCCGCGCCCATCCTGCTGACCGCGACGCCGACCAACCTGAGCGACGCCACCGGCCAGTGGCTCTCCGACCGCTGCCCGGACGTCGAGGTCATCCGCGCGATCGGCGGCACCGCCGCCGTGTCGGACGTCACGCTCGCTGAGGCGGTCAGCGCCGCCGAGGCGTGCGAGGAGCCGGCCGAGACGAACCAGAGCTACATCGTGAGCCCGCAGACCGCCCAGCAGGCCGCGGTGGGCGACGAGCAGGAGTTCCGCCTCGTCGGCACCTACGACGACGGTCTGCTCGACGCGGTCGAGCTCGCGCTGTTCCCGTGCGCGACCGTCGACGTGCGCGCCGGGGTCGTTGCGTTTGCCGACACCACCGGCGACGGCTACGCCGACCGTGCCGGCGAGACCGACACCGGCCACGCGTGGATCTCGCAGATCAACGACGTCGAGCAGTCCGAGGACCAGAACCGCGACCGCGGGATGGACCCCGAGGACTACAACTTCCACATCACCAGCGACGCTCCGGACTGCACCGTCCCGGTGCTGTGGGGCCCGGGTGACCACGCCGACGACACCCAGCTGCCGGTCGACGCCGACGGGCACCCGACCGTGCGCTTCGGGATCGGGCAGATCGAGTTCGTCGACGGCTGATGGGGCAACACTCGGGGGGTGGCCCGGCTCGCACGCAGCGGGCCGGGCCGTCGCCATCCTCGACCGACGTTCCCCCGCCACGGGCCTGCGAGGATGCGGCGCAGCAGCGAGCAGAAGAGGAGGCGCCCCATGCGATTGAGCATCTGGCCGCGACCGTCGCACGCGTACGCCGACGTCGTGCGGATCGCCGAGCACGCTGAGCGCAGCGGGTGGGAAGGGGTGTGGTTCCCCGACCACTTCATGCCGGCGAGCGGCGACCTGTCCCGCCCCGTGCTCGAGTGCTGGGCGACGCTGGCGGGCCTGGCCGCCGCCGTGCCCCGCCTGCGCCTCGGCGCGCTCGTCAGCGGCAACACCTACCGCCACCCGGCGGTGCTCGCGAACACCGCCGCGACGATCGACCACATCAGCGGCGGCCGGACGGTGCTCGGCATCGGCGCGGGCTGGCAGGAGAACGAGCACACCGCCTACGGGCTGCGCTTCGGCTCGACGGCGGAGCGCCTGGAGCGCCTCGAGGAGGCCTGCACCGTGCTCCGCAGCCTGCGCGACGAGGAGCGCGCCACCTTCCACGGGCGCCGCTACCACCTCGACGACGCGCCCATGGAGCCCAAGCCCGTCGGGCCGCTGCCGCTGCTCGTCGGCGGCGGCGGCGAGCGCCGGACGATCCCGATCGCCGCGCGCTACGCCGACGAGTGGAACACCTGGGGCACCGTGGAGACCTTCGCGCACAAATCCGGCGTGCTCGACCGGACCTGCGAGGAGACCGGCCGCGACCCGCACGCGCTGCGCCGCTCCACCCAAGCCCTGCTCGCCGTCGACACCCCCGACCTGCCGACCCGTCGCCCCGAGGGGCGCCAGCCGGTTGTGGCAGGCAGCATCGCCGAGGTACTGGAGGAGCTCGGCCGCTACGCCGCAGCCGGCGTCGACGAGTTCATCGTGCCGGACTTCCACCTCGACGCGCCCGAGGAGACGATCACGCTCATCGACGTGCTCACCGCCGAGGTCCTGCCCGGGCTCACCTGACCGGGGCGCTCAGGGGGTTGCGAGGCTGCCAGGCGCACCGCTCAGCCACACGACCGCGAACGTGGGCAGCCAGTGCTCCCCCACGTAGTCGCCCCCGCTCGCGTGCGCCAGGCTCGCGTGCGCGTGGCGCTGCGCCGCGTCGGCGAAGCGCTCGCGTCGGGGATCTCCGGCAGGTAGGTGTGCGGCGATCCGCCGCCAGCACCAGGCCCGGCTCAGGTTCAGCCCGTCGAGGTGCACGAACTGCGGGTCTGAGCGGTCGAGCGCGAGCGCCGGCTGCTCCAGCGGCGCCGGGTCGGGCAGGAAGCGGGCGAACCAGCCGGCGAAGTCGTCGGGCTCGAGCACCCGGGTCATGAGCTCGGCCGCCACCAGCGCCGGTGACAGGAAGTCCGTGGCCGACGGCTCCAGCCAGGCCGGATAGGCCACGTCGTCGACGTGCCAGCGGCGCGCGGCGGCGCCGGCAGCGGCGGCTAGCGCCGCGTCGCCGCGCGCCGTGGCCGCGTCGTGC
>SKPY01000382.1 GCA_007119305.1 Nitriliruptorales bacterium | reverse complement strand
TGGCGCAGCGCTGGAAGCCCCACCGCCAGGCTCCTCCCCCAGCGCGGTGCGCAGCCGGGCGACGAGTCCCTCCAGGTCCTGCGCGGCTCCGCGGACCTCGGCCTCGTCGACGCGCAGCTTCGCCTCCGCCGCGTCCGCGCGCCGCCTGGCCCGCTCGAGGCGGTCCCGGTGGCGCGCGCGCTCCTCCCGCAGCTCGCGTCGCAGGCGGTCGATCTCGGCCTGCAGCGTGCCGACCTCGTCCACGAGCGTGTCATGCTCGGTGCGCAGCGCCCGGATGCGGCCCTCCGCCTGCTCGACCGCACTGCGGAGACGGTCGCGCTCCCGGCGCGCCTCGGCGAGCTCCTGCGCACCCCTGCGGTCCTCCCGCCGCTGTCGTTGCTGCGAGTCGTCGCGCGCGCGTTCAGCGGCCACGCGGCGGCGCGCGCTGAGCTGCGCAGAGGCCCGTGCCGACAGCGCAGCCACGTCGACCCACCGGCCTGCGGCGGCCAACAGCGCCACGGCGCGTCCCATCCCCTCCTCGACGGCGAGCCGTGCCGGGTCAGCCTGCGCGGCGCGGTCCCCGCCATCGTCGCCGAGCTGGGCGGCCACACGCTCCCGCAGGCGGGCGTCCACGGCCAGCGCGTCGGCGATCGCGCGCCGCGGACGGTCACGCAGCATCCGATCCGGCATCCACCCACGGAACGGTCGCACCGCCACGGGCAGCTCCGCGTCCTCCACGAACTCGATCGCACGTCGAAACGCCCGGACGAGGTCGTCCCACAGCTCGAGCGGCAGGTCATCGAGCACCGCCGCACCCTCGACCGAACCGCCTTCCGACGGGTCATGCGGGTCGGCGTCGCGCTTCACTCCGGGTGGGTCCCCTCCCCCCCGGCCCGCGGCACGTCCACGATCTCGATCGCGTCGGCTGCTGCGCACCAGCGGCACGTGACCGACTCGAGCGAGACCTCCAGGCGCTCCTCCTCCTCGACGTCACCCGTCCCCGACAGGGCGACGTGCCAGTAGCGGCGGACGCGCTCGACCGTCTCCACGTCGAAGCGGGTCAGGTTGCCGCACGCGGCGCAGCGGAACCGCTTGCCGGCACCGATGACGTCGAGTAGGTCCACGGGGCTCCTCCGGGGGCAGCAGGTCGCACTCCCGAGGGTAGCGTTGTCGGCGTCCCGGCCACGAACGAAAGCACGCCCGTGCACACCCGCTTGATGTGGTTCCGCCGTGACCTGCGGGTCGCCGACAACGAGGCGCTGCTTGCGGCCAGCGCCGAGGGGGCGGCGGTCGTCGCGCTCTTCGTCATCGATGACCGGCTGGTGGGCGGGCCACGCATGAGCGCCACCCGCCTCGCCTACCTGCGCGCGGCGTTGCGCAACCTCGACGCGGCGCTCCAGGACCGGGGCAGCTCGCTGCTCATCCGCCGCGGTGACCCCCGCGAGGTCGTCCCCGCCGCCGCGCGCTCCGCCGGCGCCGAGGCGGTGTGTTGGAGCGCAGACCACAGCCCCTACGCTGCGCGCCGCGACGCAGCCGTGCGCGCGGCCCTGCGTGACGCCGGGATCGCCGCGCACAGCTTCGGCGGCGTGACGGTCCACGAGCCCGGCACGGTGCTGACCGCGGCAGGGACACCGTTCAAGGTGTTCTCCCCCTTCCGGCGGGCGTGGTGGGAGCAGCCCCGGCGACCAGCACTGCCCGCACCGCAGCGTATCGTCGCGACCTCCGAGCAGGACACGGATGCGGCGCCGGCGGGCATGGAGGCGCTGCTGTCGGGCCTGCCGGCCGCGGCAGCCAGCAGCGGCTGGCCGCACGCCGGCGAGGCGGCTGCTCACCAGCGGCTGACCGCGTTCCTCGCCGAGGACGCCGACACCTACGCGCAGCGCCGCGACCGCCTCGACGCTGCGGGCACGAGCCGCCTGTCCGCCGCACTGCACTTCGGCTGCCTGTCGCCACAGCAGATCTTCGACCGCCTCGAGGCGGGCAACGCCGGGCACGAGGCGTTCGCCACGGAGCTCGTCTGGCGCGAGTTCGCGCTGCACGTGCTCGCTGCCTGGCCGCAGGTCGCCCACCGCGAGTTCGACCCTGCCTACCGGGCCCTGCCGTGGCACCGTGACTCCGCGCACGTGGAGGCCTGGCGCCGCGGTGAGACCGGCGTGCCGATCGTCGACGCCGGGATGCGCCAACTGCTGGCCGAGGGCTGGATGCACAACCGCGCCCGCATGATCGTCGCGAGCTTCTTGTGCAAGCACCTGCTGGTCGACTGGCGCCTCGGTGAAGCCCATTTCCTGCGTCACCTCGTCGACGGCGACTGGGCCAGCAACAACCTGGGCTGGCAGTGGGCCGCGGGCACGGGCACCGATGCCCAGCCGTACTTCCGGATGTTCAACCCGGCGCGGCAGGGGGCACGGCACGACCCCGACGGGACGTTCGTGCGCAGGTATGTGCCGGAGCTCACCGCGGTGCCCGACCGCTGGATCCACGCACCGTGGACGATGCCGGACGAGGAGCAGCGCACGTGCGGGGTCCGCATCGGGGGTGACTACCCGGCACCCCTGGTCGACCACGACACGGCACGGGCCGAGGCCCAGGCGTGGTTCGCGCGCCACCGCCGGCCTCGCTGACCCGTCGCGGCGCAGACCCGGACCGCATGGCCGCGTGGCACGCTAGGGTCGAGCACGTATGAACGATGCTTCAGGGCGCCTCAGCGCCCAGCTGCAGTTCCTGCTCGAGGCCGATCGGCTGAAGGCGGTGATCCGACGCAGCCCCCTGACCGACGGCTCGCGTCGCGAGAACAGTGCGGAGCACTCCTGGCACATCGCGCTCTTCGCGTGCGTGCTCGCGGAGTACGCGGCCGCTCCGGTCGACGTCGGTCGGGTGGTGCGCATGCTGCTCGTCCATGACCTCGTGGAGATCGATGCGGGGGACACGTTCGCCTACGACGCCGCGGCGCACGCCGACAAGCACGCCCGGGAGCAGGCGGCGGCGGACCGGCTGTTCGCGCTGCTGCCCGACGACCAGGCGGGCGAGTACCGCGCGCTGTGGGACGAGTTCGAGGCCCGTGCGACGCCCGAGGCGCGCTTCGCCCAGGCGATGGACCGCCTGCAGCCGATCCTGCTGAACGTGGCCACCGGCGGACGCGGCTGGCGGGAGCACGCCATCCGCGCCGAGCAGGTGCGCGCCTACAACCGGCACATGGGCGAGGGCGCCCCGGCCTTGTGGGCGTATGCGCAGCGCGCGATCGCCGAGGCGGTCGACCACGGCCATCTGCTCGACGAGCCGCCACCACCCACGCCCACCTGGGGGGAGGAGCCCGGCAACCGGGCCGCGCCCTGAGGGACGGCTGCGCCGGCCCGGTGCGCCTCAGG
>SKPY01000150.1 GCA_007119305.1 Nitriliruptorales bacterium | reverse complement strand
CGGGGGTGCGCGCCTCAGCGGGCTCCGGCGTGGCCGCGGGGGCCGGTTCGGGCGCGGGGCTGTCCGCCGTGTCCGGCGGCGAGGCCGCGTCAGGCCCGTTGGCGCAGGCTGCGACGACGAGGACGGCGAGCAGCACGGACAGCGTGCGCAGTTGCATACAACCACCTGTTGCAAGTCGGTTGCAGCAAGGTTAGACAGCGCCGTCGTGGCGCGCAACGGGCGCAAGCCGGCTGGCGTGCCGTGCGCGCTGCAGGCGCCGCCGGGCGCTGAGCGCCGAGCCGGCGAAGACCACCGTGAACAGCAGCGCCCCGATCAGCACGATCGCCGGCCCGCTCGGGACGTTCACGTAGTAGGACGCGTACAGACCCGCGCTGCTCGTGACGACCCCGACTGCGGTGGCGAGGGCGAGCATCCGGCCGAACGAGTGGCTCACCAGCCGCGCGAGGGCGGCGGGGATCACCACGGCGGCGGCGATCAGCAGCACGCCGAGAACCCGCACGCTCGCGACGACCACGGCTGCGGTGAGCAGGTTGAACGCGACCTCGACGGCGCCGGTGCGCACCCCGTGGACGGCGGCGACCTCGCGGTCGAACGTCACGAAGACCAGCGGCTTGTAGAAGGCGAAGAGCGCGCCGGCGAACACCGCGCCTACCGCCGTGGCGACGAGGATGTCGATCCGCGTGACGCCGAGGATGTTGCCGAACAGCACGGCTTCGACGTTGACGCGCACGGGCAGGACCGACAGCGTGGCCACCCCGGCGGCGAAGATCGCTGTCGTGACGATGCCGATGGCGGCGTCAGCGTGCAGGCCGCGCCGGCGGGTGACCCGGTCGATGAGCAGCGCCGACAGCAGCGTCGCGGCGATGGCCCCGGGATACAGCCTGTACCCGAAGGCCATCCCCACGGCGACTCCGCCGAGCACCGAGTGCGCCAGGCCGTGGCCGATGTAGCTCATGCGACGCAGCACCACGAAGACCGACAGGGCCCCGCACAGCGCCCCGATCAGGACCCCGGCGAGCATGGCGCGCGCGAAGAACGCGTAGGCGAACGGGTCGACGAGCCAGTCGATCACCGCGGGTCACCCGGGGTCCCGGGACGCGGCACCAGCGCCGCGTCGCCCCCGGTGAGCAGCGGCCCCTCGTCCACCACGACGACGGTGCCACCGTCGTGCAGCACCCGCATCGGTGCCCCGTAGGTGAGCATGAGCACCTCGGGGGTGAGGACGTGGGCGGGCGCCCCGTCGGCGATGATGGTCTCGTTCAGACAGACGATCCGCGGCAGGTGCGAGGCGACCCAGTTGAGGTCGTGGGTCGTCAGCAGGATCGCGAGCCCCTCGCGGTTCAGATCCGCGAGCAGGTGCAGGACGTCGTGCCGGGTGGCGAGGTCCACCCCGCTGGTGGGCTCGTCGAGCAGGATGAGCTCGCAGCGACGCAGCAGCGCACGGGCGAGGAACATCCGCTGCTGCTGACCCCCGGACAGCTCGCGGATGTGGCGGCGACCGAGGCCCTCCAGCCCGAGGCGGTCGAGCAGCGCGCGGGCCCGGTGGCGCTCCCGACGGGAGAACCAGGGCAGCCGGGGGCTGTCGGCCGCCGTGCCGAGCAGCACGGCCTGCTCGACCGTGAGCGGGAAGTCCCAGTCCACGGTGTCGACCTGCGGCACGTAGCCGACGCTCGCGGGGGCACGGCGACGCTGCAGTGGGGACCCGTGCACGGTCACCGAGCCCGCGTAGGGGGCGAGCTGGCCGGTCAGCAGCCGCAGCAGCGTCGTCTTGCCCGAGCCGCTGGGGCCGACCACGCCGACGAGCTCGGCGGCGCCCACGCCAAGCGAGAGGTCCTCGAGGACCGCGTCACCGCCGTAGCCCGCGGTGACACGGTCGAGGGACACCAGCGGTTCGTGCATCCGGCTCGCTCCTGCGACTGGCTCGCAGAACCAGTCTAGGCAGGGGCCCGCGCGGACACCAGCGCGGCGGCGGCGTGGAGCCCCCGATCGGGCGGTGCTGGGGCGCGCCGTGGTCAGCCGGTCACGGCGCCGAGCTCCGCGCCGCTCACGAGCCGGGCGTACTTCGCGAGGACCCCGTGGGTGTAGCGGGGCTCGGGATGCTTGAGCTCCTCGCGGCGCCGGGCGAGCTCGGCGTCGGCGACCACGAGGTCGATCCTGCGGGCCGGCACGTCGAGCACGATGGGGTCGCCGTCGCGCACGAGGGCGATCGGCCCGCCGTCGACCGCCTCGGGAGCGGCGTGGCCGACGCACAGGCCGTGCGTGGCGCCCGAGAAGCGCCCATCGGTGACCAGGGCGACGTCGTGGCCGTGGCCGGCGCCCTTGACCGCGGCGGTGACCGCCAGCATCTCGCGCATCCCGGGGCCGCCCTTGGGGCCCTCGTAGCGGACGACGAGCACGTCACCGCCTGCGAGCCTGCCGTCGAGGACGTAGGCCATGGCGTCCTGCTCGCCGTCGAACACGCGCGCGTTCCCCTCGAAGCGCATGTCGTCGAGACCTGCGACCTTGACGATCGCCCCCGCGGGTGCGAGGGAGCCGTGCAGCACCGCGAGCCCGCCGTCGGCGTGGATGGGGCGCTCGAGCGGCCGGATGACCTCGCCGTCGGGCTCGGCACCGGCGGCGACGTCGTCGAGGTTCTCGGCGACGGTCCTGCCCGTCACGGTGAGGCAGTCGCCGTGGAGCAGGCCGGCCTCGAGCAGCAGCCGCATGATGGTCGGGACGCCGCCGACCTTGTCGATGTCGGTCATGAGGAAGCGCCCGTGCGGCCGGGAGTCCACGATGTGCGGCACTCGGCGGCCGATCCGGTCGAAGTCGGCGAGGGCGAGATCGACCCGGGCTTCGTAGGCGATCGCGAGCAGGTGGAGGACGGCGTTCGTCGATCCGCCGATGGCCATCACGACCGCGATGGCGTTCTCGAGGGCCTGTTTCGTGATGATCTGTCGGGGGCGGATGTCGCGCTCGAGGAGGCCGACCACGGCGTCACCCGAGCGGCGGGCAACGTCGTCACGGCGCGGGTCGACCGCGGGCGGCGACGCGGAGCCGGGCAGCGACATGCCGAGGGCCTCCAGCGCGCTCGCCATCGTGTTCGCGGTGTACATGCCGCCGCAGGCGCCCTCACCGGGACAGGCGATGGATTCGATCGCGTGGAGCTCGGCGTCGTCGATCGTGCCTGCGGCGCGAGCCCCGACGGCCTCGAACACGTCCTTGATGTCGATGTCGCGGCCCTGGTACTGGCCAGGCAGGATCGTGCCGCCGTAGCAGAACACGGTCGGCAGGTCCAGCCGCGCGGCAGCCATGACCATGCCGGGCAGGGACTTGTCGCAGCCGGCGAAGGTGACCATGCCGTCGAGACGCTCGG
>SKPY01000532.1 GCA_007119305.1 Nitriliruptorales bacterium | reverse complement strand
CTAAGTGGCGACGGGAAGCATTGTGTTGTGATCGTCACCCTGGCTCGTGATTGGTAGCGCAGGTGGGTCGCGAGTGGGTCGGCGACCGAGACTGTCGGCGGGGCCGCCAAGCACGACGATGCGGTCAGGGTTGAGCCGCGCCGGTTCGGCGGTGGTCGCCGCGGGCAGGGCGTCGCGGGTGGCCAGAAGGATCGGTCCGCCCAGGGAGCCGCCGGCGGGGTCCCTCGCGAGTATCCCGGACTGATGAGGGTGAGCGGGGGTGGGTAGGATCGCCAGCGCCAGCGGACCCGTCCAGGAGACATGACCACACGATGGAACTCGGCTATGACGGCAAGCTCTACATCCTCGCCTTCGACCACCGGGCCTCGTTTCAGAAGCAGATGTTCGGCATCACCGGCGACCCGACGCCGGAGGAGACCGCGACGATCACCGACGCGAAGCGCCTGATCTACGAGGGCGTGCTCGCGGCTCTCGACCGCGGGGCCGACCAGTCCGTCACCGGCGTGCTGATCGACGAGCAGTTCGGCGGCGACGTGCCCGCCGACGCGAAGTCACGCGGGCTCAAGCTGTCGATGCCGGTGGAGAAGAGCGGGCAGGACATCTTCGACTTCGAGTACGGCGACGCGTTCGGCGAGCACATCACCTCCTTCGACCCGGACTTCTCGAAGGTCCTCGTGCGCTACAACCCCGAGGGCGACGCCGATGCGAACGCCGCGCAGCTCGGCCTGCTGAAGCAGCTGTCGGACTGGCTGCACGAGCACGACCGCAAGTTCCTCTTCGAGTTGCTCGTGCCCCCAGAGGGCCACCAGCTCGAGGCCGTCGCCGGCGACAGCGCCCGTTACGACGCCGAGGTGCGGCCGGGCCTGATGCTCCGCGCGATCGCCGACATGCAAGACGCCGGTATCGAGGTGGACATTTGGAAGATCGAGGGTTTGGACGACCGGGCCGACTGCGAGCGGATCGTCGGCCAGACGCGCAGCGGCGGACGTGACAAGGTCGTCAGCGTGCTGCTCGGCCGTGGCGCGGACGACGAGAAGGTCGACCACTGGCTGCGGCAGGCCGCGCCGGTCGAGGGGTTCGTCGGCTTCGCGATTGGCCGCTCGATCTGGTGGGACCCCCTGAAGGCGTTTCTCGACGGCGGGCTTGAGCGCGACAAGGCCGCCACGCAGATCGCCGACAGCTACCTGCGGTTCATCTCGGTCTACGACGAAGCGGCCTAGTCGCCAGGCCTATGGCCGCGCCCGGCGGGACCGCCGCGTCCAAGCCCCGCACCCCGACGAACCGGAGCGTCCACGCTCTCCGCCCTGCCGCCCACCCCGTCGACCATCGTGGGCACCTGGGTGTGGATCACGTCGCGCGTGCGCGTCGCCGGCCACGCCGAACCCCGTCTCCTCGACGGGGGCATCGGCGCCTCGGCGTACCGGGTTCGAGGCAGGGCCTCCGGTGACAGCGGCCCGGTCGCGGGCGGTCGAGCTCACGGGCGCCTCGTCACCTGCTGACCGCATCGGCCGTAGCAGGGGCTACGGTCGCCTCTGCTGGTGGGGCGATCGACCCTCGGTGACGCAGTGACCTCACGGGCACGTAGGGCCGTGTTGCTGTAAGTAAGTAAGCTATCGGCTCCGCGGGATGGCGCGGACGACCGGTCGCGGGGCGCCGCCGCGCTCAGGGGCCGTTGCCGCTCACAAGCGAGGTGAGCTCGTCGAGGGCGGCCTCGGCATCCGCGCCTGTGGCACACAGCCGCACCCGATCACCTGCCTCGGCCCCGAGGCTGAGAACCTCGAGCAAGCTTGCGGCGTTCGCGCTCGTCTCGCCTTTCGTGACCGTGACGTCGCTGTCGAACGCGGCGGCGCGCTCGACGAAGGCGTGCGCCGGCCGTGCGTGCAGCCCCTCAGGGTGGGTGATCTCCACCTCGCGCTCAAGCGTCTCGGGGGCGGACTCCTCCGCCCCCCGGTTCGGGCCGTCTTCGCCGTTCGCGCGCTCGAGGACGGCCCGGACTCCGGCCGCATCAGCCTGCGCGAGCACCTCATCGACCGCGTCTCGCCATCGCTCGTAGGAGCCGGCCGCGATCCGCTCCCGGCTGCCGGGCAGCTCGGCGGCCACCATGGACAGCTCGTCGATGCCCATGCCGACGAGGCCCAACTGCACGAGCGGATCGCCCGCCACCTGGCCGCACACCCCGACCCACGCGTCGGTCCCCTCGGCCCTTTCGACCACGAGCTTGAGCGCACGCCACAGCGCCGGATGGCAGGGATCGAGCAGGGCGGCCACGGTCGGGCTGTCCCGCTCGGCGGCGACGAGGTACTGCAGCAGATCGTTCGTGCCGACCGAGAGGAAGTCGAGCCGTGCCGCGAGCTCGGCGGCCAGGAACACCGCGGCCGGCGTCTCGACCATCACGCCGACCTGCACGTCGTCGCCGATGGCGATCCCCTCGGCAGCGAGCCCGTCGCGGGCCTCTGCCAGCGCTTCCCGTGCAGCCCCGACCTCGTCCAGGGTCGACACCATCGGGAACATCACGCCGATCGGACCGGCGGCCGAGGCGCGCAGCATCGCCCGCAGCTGGGTGACCAGCAGCTCGCGATGCTGTAGCGAGAGACGGATGCCCCGAGTGCCGAGCATCGGGTTCGGCTCGTCGGCGACGTCGAGGCCCGGGAGCGGCTTGTCGCCGCCGACGTCGAGGGTGCGGAACACGACCCGCCCGCCGGCAAGCGCCTCCACGGCCTCCCGGTACTCCTCGGCCTGCTCCTTCTCGTCGGGCAGCGCGTCCCGCTCGAAGAAGAGGAACTCGGTGCGGAACAGACCGACCTCTGTCGCGCCCTGCTCGGCCGCGGCGCGCGCCTGCTCGGCGGAGCCGACGTTGGCCGCGAGCCGCACCACCCGCCCGTCGAGCGTCTCGGCGGCGTCGATCCGCCCCCGGGAGGCGAGCTCGTCCCGGCGCGCGTCGGCGCGTTGCTGCAACGCCGCGACCTCGTCCTCGGATGGCTCCACGGCGACCGTCCCGGCATCGCCGTCCACGCCGACGAAGGTGCCGTCGTCCAGGTCGAGCACCTCCTCGCCGAGCTGCACGACCGCTGGGATCCCGTAAGTGCGGGCGAGGATCGCCGTGTGCGCGGTCGGTCCGCCCTCGGCGAGCAGGAACGCCCGCACGCGGCTACGGTCCAGCCGCGCGGTCTCCGACGGCCGCAGGTCCGGGCTGACGACGACCGCGTCCTCGGGCAGCGCTGCGGGCTGCGCGCCCGCGGCTGGCGCGAGCACGCCCACCACCTGCTCCACAACGTCGTCGACGTCCGCGGCCTTGGACCGGACGCGCTCGCTCGTGGACGCCTGGAGCCGCTCGCGGGCCGCCTCGCCCGCCCGGCGGACGGCCG
>SKPY01000038.1 GCA_007119305.1 Nitriliruptorales bacterium | reverse complement strand
GGCCTGGTCGAGCACGATGCGCAGGTGGGCCTCCAACGAACGCCCTTCGGCGGCGGCCTTGGTCTTGAGCCGTTCGACGACGTCGTCGGGAAGGTCTCGGATCAGGACCTGTGCCATCAGCAACCTCCCGAAGACGATAGCAGAACTGCTAGCAGTGTAGCGGTGCGGGGCGTCACCCGCCGCGACCGTCATGCAGCGGTCCTGATCCCCGTGGACGGGTACGAGGCGCTCGAGGAGACCGCCGAGATCCTCTCCGACGCGGACGCGCTGGCGGCGATCCGCCGCGGCGTCGACGACCTCGCGGCCGGAGACGTCGTCTCGCTCGAGCAGGTGCGCGACGAGCACGCCGCCCGCAGCCGCTGACGCCTCGTGGGCACGGTCGTCCTCGTCCGCTCTGCGCGCAATTCCCTTGCAGCACTCGGCTTCTTGTTGGCTGAGGCGGTGGTGGATGCGCTCGGCGAGCTCGAGCGCAACCCGGAAGCCGGTCACGCGCTGCCGGGGCGGCTGTCGGGCTGCGCTCCTATCGGGTCGGTGCCTACCGCATGATCTATGAGGTGCGCGATGCGAGCACCGTCCGCGTGGTGGCGATCCGCCACCGCGGCCAGGCATACCAGACCGATTCCCGCTGACGCGCTGTGGCACGTTGTCCTGACAAGCGGGTCAGTCCCGGGCGCGCTGTTCCGCCCTCGTCACCAGCCCTGAGCACGGCCGAGGTGCAGTTCGCTCCCAACCCCGGCCGTCAGCCCAGGCCCACTGGACGAACGCCAGGCGCTCGATCAGTGACGTGCAGGCCTCAGGCGGCGTCGGCTGATCGGTAGTCCACGGCGACAGCTTCGCCCGGGGCCGTGCGCGTCTGCTGGAGGATCGCAACGATCGCGTCGGTGACTGCCGGTTCGTAGTAGGTCTCCTCGCAGAGCTCACGGACCAGCGCGGGGCCCCTCGGATGACGATGGCGCTCACCTCGCCGCCATCGTGCTCGACGACATGCTGGTGCGTGACGGTTGCTGAACGCACCGGCCACCATCGGAGTGCACGTCGCTCGCCGTGCGGCGCGGTCGTCCCACCAGCGCGTCGGTAGGATGATGGTAGGATTGTGGTATGCCGACGAAGCGGAAGGTCTCGCTCAGCCTCGACGCCGACCTCATCGAGGAGTTCGAGCGCGACGTGGGGGAGGCGCTGTCCGCCCAGGTGAACGCGGCGCTGCGGACGGAGGTCGAGCGGCGCCGTCGGCAGCGCGCTCTCCGGCAGCTGCTCGACGACCTCGACGCCACGGACGGTCCCCTCGCCGCTGAGGACGAAGAGGCGATCGAACGCTACCGGCGCCTGCTGGCGCCGTGATGCTGGTGCTCGACAACGAGGCGCTCGGCGCGCTCGCCGGAGCGGACTCGCCCCGCAAGCGCCAAGTCCGCCGAGCCTTGGAGGCCGCGGCCCGCGCCGGCCGTGACGTCGGCACGCCGACGCTGGTGCTGGCCGAGTCGTACCGGGGCACTGCCCGCACGCAAGCCATTGACTCGCTGCTGGCACGGGCTCGACCGGCGATCGTCACCCGCGACACGGACCGGACGGTGGCAAGGAGCGTCGGGACCATCCTGCACACGGCTCAGGCCGGTTCCGCCGACATCGTCGCTGCGCACGTGGTGGCCCTTGCGGTCGAAGCCGGGGGCGGCCTGGTCCTGACGAGTGATGCGGCGGATCTGGAGCGGCTCGCGGCTCCGTACCCCGGCGTCGTCATCGAGCGGCTCGCCTGACACCGCGGCTGACACGGGGAGTGTTCGCTGCAGCATCGCGCGGAGGCTCGCGCGCCGTCCCTCAGCAGTCGGCCAGTGCCCGAGCGCTGCTGACGAGCGCGCGATCTCAGTCGGCCGGCCCGTTCCCCTCGACATGTGACAGGACCTGGCGGGCGAAGGCGGTGAGGTCGTCGAGGTCGTCCAGATGCGTCCAGACGAGCTCGGGGTCCACCTCCACGTAGGCGTGCACGAGCACGTTGCGCAACCCCGCGGCTGCACGGAGACGGTCACCCAACTCGTCGGAGACGATGCCGGCCCTAGCGAGCAAGGTGAACGCTGACCCGTAGTCGGACGGCGTCTCCGCCATATCGTCCGCGAGGACGTGCAGGGCGACGTCGATCGCCGCTTGAATCGCGACCTGCAAGTGCCGTTCCGTGGTGGCCTGGAGGTCGAGGTCGGTGAGGAAGCCGTCGCGCTCGCCCGCTGCGATCGCTCGCAAGGCGGCGAGGCGACGATCGATCTCGCGCAGCCGGCGCCGCACGACCTCAGGGTCGACCAAAGCGGTCCTCCTCCAGGCGCTTGCGCAGCCCGTCGGCGAGCACTCGGCGCAGCGGTTCGCTGTCGAGGTAGTGGTCGACCGTGCGGACCCAGTGGCGCACCCGCGCGCGCTCGTCGCGATTGACGAGCACCACGCCGTCACGCAGCACCCGGTAGCCGAGCGCAACCGGCGCGCGATTCAGCACGACGACATCCACCTCAGACCCGAGCGTCGCGCTCAGCTCGACCTGGCGGGCGTTCAGGTCGGCGTCCTCGGTGAGCAGCACCGCGACGTCGGCGTCCGAACCGGGTCGTGGGGTGCCGCGCGCTCGCGAGCCGAACAGGTAGGCGACGACGACGTCGGACTCCGCCTCGAGCAGCGCCGCGAGCTGGGCGGCGAGGCGGGCATCAGTGGCGCTCATCGACATCTGCTCTCACGGTACCGGACGCCGCCCTGGCCGTCGGGTAGCGTGACGGGGAGGCGGACGAAGCGGGGTGTGGATGGCGAGGCCGGTGACGGTCAGCGAGCAGGTGCTCCTCCCGGTGGCGGTGGAGGACGCGTCGGCGTTCCTGTCCGACACGGCGCGGATGGTCACGCTCGACCCGCTCCTCGTCGCGTACGAGCCCGAACGGGGCGTGATCGAAGAGGGGACGCTGAACCGGGTCACGATGCGCCTCGGCCCGCTCCGGTTGACGTCGACATCGCGTACCGAGGTGCTCGACCCGCCGCAGCGCGTGGTGTTCGTGTCGGTCCACCCCAAGCGCCTCGGACACGCCTCGGTGACGCTGACCCTCGATGTCTACGCCCACGTGCTGCCCGCGATGGACGACGAGGCCGTGGCGCGCGTCGCCGCCCACGTCCACGGGCCGGCGTGGTGACGGACGCGGCTACCCCAACAGGACGTGCACGTTGACCACGACCGCCGAGTGGTGCAGCGCGCGCAGGATGCCGTCCCGGTGGCGGGTGATCGAGCGGAACGTCGTGCCGGCAGGGTCACGGTGCACGACGATCTCGCCGCGGCCGACGTCGACCACCCAGTAGTCGGGCACGCCGCCCGCCGCGTACAGGCTCGCCTTGAGGCCGAGGTCGCGACCGCGGCTCGTCTCGG
>SKPY01000381.1 GCA_007119305.1 Nitriliruptorales bacterium | reverse complement strand
CTGGACCGAGGAGACGGCGCATCCGGCTGCTGAGGAGCCCCGCCCACGCCGCGGGCGTGACGTGCTCATCGGGGTGGTCGGCGCCCTCGCCGGCGCCATCATCGCCCTGGTGGTGGTGGCGCTGGGCACGAGCCCCGCACCCGCCGACGAGGGTGAGCTCGCCGCCGCCGAGGAGCGCGTCGCGGCGCTCGAGGCACAGGTCAACGAGCGCGACGCCCAGATCGGCGAGCTCGAGGCCGGGGTCGATGAGCTCGAGGCGCAGCTCGCCGAGGCGGAAGCTGCCGCCGGGGAACGCGCCGCTGACGTCGAGGAGCAGCGCGCGGCCCTCGACGAGCGCGCCGCCGGCCTCGACGAGCGGGCCCGCGCGCTCGATGAACGCGAAGCGGCCCTCGACGCACGCGAGGGTGCGATCGAAGAGCGCGAACGTGCTGCCGAGGCCGCTGAGCCCGAGCCCGCCGACGAGCCCGCGGCTCCGCAGGTGCCCGGCATCGACGAAGACGCGGAGACGATCATCGACCGCGTCCTCGAGCAGATCCGCGACCTGTTCCAGCGCAACGGCGCGTGACCGCTACTCGCGGAACTGCGTGCGGGCTTCGAGGATCCGTGCGATGTAGACCTCGCTGACCCTGAGCACCCCGTCGCGCTCGTATGAGGTCGGTCCCTGGTGGTAGGCGGCGAGCGTCGCACGCAAGTCGCCGTCGTAGCGCTCATGGAGCAGGTCGAGGTAGGCCACCCCGGCAGTCGCATTGTCCTCGAGGTCGTAGAGGTCGACGTCCTGGCCGAGGTGCGTGCTCATCTTCTCCCCGGTCGCCGGCTGCACCTGGAGCACGCCGACCGCGCCTTCTGTGGAGACCGCTGCCTGGGTCCAGCGGGACTCCACCCACGCCACCGCCTGCACCGTGGCAGCGGACCAGCCGAACTCCTCGGCCGCCTCGACAAGCACCGCCTCGACATCGGGGTGCTTGCGCGCCGCCGCCTCGGGTGACGGTGGCTGCGCGGTGTCGGGCTCGGGCAGCACGAGCCGCGTGCCGGGGGCGAGCGTGCGATCGTCCTCGATCGCGTTGCGGCGGATGAGCTCCTCGCGGTCGATGCCGTAGCGCCGGGCGATCTTGCTCAGCGTGTCGCCCGGCTCCACCCGGTGGTAGCTCGGCAGCACCGCCGGCCGCCGCGCGAGGACATCGTCCCCAGCGTGTTCCAGCCACGGGCGCTGCCACGCCTGAGGCGCGGCGTGCGGACCGTGGTCGGACGCGTCGTGGGGCACGGCCTCCGGTGCGCGGTGCGCGGCAGGACCCGAGGGGCCATGCGCCCCAGCGTCGGGCGTGTCCCCCAGCGCAGCGTCGAGCGCGCCGTGCCAGGCGACGTCCCAGGCGGCCTGCAGCCCAGCGTCCGGCCCGTCCTGCAAGGCGGCGTCCGGCCGCCCGTTCAGCGCGGCGTCCGGCCCGCCCTGCAACCCGGCGTCGGGCGCAGTGGCCAGCGCAGGCTCCTGCCACCACGGGGTGTCCGCCTCCGGCTCGCTCCCCCATAGCACCGCGCCTACGCCCAGCAGCGTTAGGCCCACGAGAGCGGCTGCGACGGCACCCACCGCCCTGCGGGTCCGAGCGGACACCTGGGGAAGAATCGGCATGGGGAATCTCTAGGGTTACCCAGTCTGCCCCACCGTAAGCTCCGCCGTGGCGCCGAGCGCAAGACGCCTCCGAGGTTCAGGGTGTGAGGCAAGCGCACCGGTTCCACCTTGGCGGGCGCCGGCGCGGCATCCTCCGCCACCAACCACCGCCAGCGCCCACCCCCACGAACTTGCCGCGCCGGCGCGGCATCCTCCGCCATCCCGGCGACCGACAGCGGGCATCTGCACGCATCTCCGGCGCCGGCAGGGTGGCCTCTTGCTGAGCGGTGTGGGGCGCCGCATGATCAGCTCGATCAGGAGGTGGTCATGACACACGCACCGACGACACCCGAGGAAGTCCGCCAGTTCTTCACCACCTGGGTGGAGACGGCGAACGCCGGGGACTGGCAGGCGTTCGCGGAGCTGCTGCACCCCGACGCCGTCGTGCACGATCCGATGGGTCCCGCTCCGGCGCGCGGGCGCGCCGAAGCGCTGGCGCGCACGCAGGAGCAGTACGCGCCCTTCCCGGACGGTCACATCGCTGTCGTCGGCGAGCCCTTCGCAGCACTCGAGGCCGCCGAGCTCGCCTACCGCTGGCGGTTCACCGGCACGCACCTGAAACCGATCGTCCCCCCGGGCTTCGCCGCCACCCAGGCGCAGGTCGCCATCGACGGCATGTCGGTGCTGCGCTTCGAGGACCACCAGGTCATCGAAGTGACCTTGTTCTTCGACACCACAGAGGTCGCTCGCCAGGTGCTCGCCGCTCCACCCGCCGGCAGCCCCATCGAGCGCATCGTCGTGCTTGCGCAACGCCTACGGGCTCGGCGACGACGCCGGCGCCGCAGTGAGCGAGCATGAGCGGGCGCTGCCGGGCGCACGCCGCCAGCAAGCCCCACACCACCGGCAGGGCCCACACCGCCGTCACGCCAAGCGACGCGCCGGACTGCTCGCAGGAGACCGCACGACTTCCGGCGACGGCAAGCGCATCGTGCAGCTGACCCCCGGGCTCGGGCTGGCCGATCGTCGTCGGCGAGGGTGTCGTCCCTCACATGCCGCCGGGTTCGGTACCCCACGCCCGCTGCGCCCGATGGGCGCCGGCCGGGACGGTCCCGTCGGTGCGCCCGCCGCTATCAGCGGTACAGGCCGTTCAGGTACTCGATGACCAGCTGCTCGCGCAGGCCGGCGGGCAAGACGTTGAGGATGCGGTTGATCGGCGCCATGCGCTCGGGCAGCGCGTCGCCGGTGCCCAACCCGGCCATGGCCAGCATGTCCCCGTACACCTCGGGACCGAAGTCGTCCGGATCAAGCCCCGCGAGGCCGGCGAGCAGCTCCGCCTCCCGCGGATCGGGCTCGATGGCGCGGGCCAGGTCGCAGGCGGCGGTGAGGTCGGCGAGCAACTCGTCGACCCGCTCCAGGGAGGCGCCGGTGACTGACAGGTGCACGTTGACCGGCGAGGCGCCGTAGGCCAGCTGGGGCTGGATGTACCAACCGCGGTCCTTCATCTCGTCGACCACCTCGAACAGGTCGAGCTCGGTCGCGGTGAAGGCGAACATGCTCATCTCCGGACGGCCGAGCACGTGCAGGCCGTCGATGGCCTCGATGCCGTCGAGCAGCTGCTGGGTCGCCGTCTGCGTCCGCCTTGCGATCTCCAGGTACCCGTCGTCGCCGAGGGTGTGCAGCGTCGCCCAGGCGCCCGCCAGGGCCCCACCCGACTTGGTCCCCTGCAGCGTGGCGTTGATGACCGTGTAGCCGTTCCACGCCGCGGAGGCG
>SKPY01000314.1 GCA_007119305.1 Nitriliruptorales bacterium | reverse complement strand
CCGCGTCGACACGCGCAGCGTCCGGGTCGAGACGCTGAGTGTGCGACCGGTCCGGCTCGACGCGCCGGGTTGCCGCCTCGTCGGGATCGAGGCGCCGGGTTGCCGCCTCGTCCGGGTCGAGGCGCCGCGTGGGCTCGTCCTGAGGTCCGCGGGATGGGTCGGTGCTGCTCATAGCCATGCCTCCCTATGACCATTGTCGCACGTTGTGCGGCTGCCGAGCAGCAGCCGGCGGCCGTCGGCACGTGCACAGCGCTGCCGATTCCTGCAAGGCTGGCAGCGCGCAGAGCGACGACAGGAGAGCAGACCAGCCATGAGCACGAGCCCGCACGCCGGCCAGCCGGCCGACCCCTCCGACCTGATCGACGTCGACGCGCTGCTCGCCGCGTATCACGAGCGGACCCCGGACGTCACCGACGTGACGCAGCGGATCGCCTTCGGCACGTCCGGCCACCGCGGAACGGCGCACGACGGGACCTTCAACGAAGCGCACGTCGTCGCGATGAGCGCGGCGGTGTGCCGCTACCGCGCCCAGGCCGGCATCGACGGGCCCCTCTTCCTCGGCCGGGACACGCACGCGCTGTCCGAGCCCGCATTCCGCACCACCGTGGGGGTGCTGGGCGCGCACGGTGTCGACCTCGTCGTCGATGCCGCCGACGCGTTCACGCCGACACCCGCGATCTCGCATGCGATCCTCACGCACAACCGCGGGGACGCCGCGCACCGAGCCGACGGCATCGTGATCACCCCCTCGCACAACCCGCCTGCCGACGGGGGCTTCAAGTACAACCCCCCCAACGGCGGTCCCGCCGACATCGACGCCACCGGCTGGATCGAAGCCGAGGCCAACCGCCTGCTCGCTGCCGACCTCGAGGGCGTGGCGCGTGTCCCCTACGAGCAGGCGGCGGTCACCCGCCACGACTACGTGGAGGCCTACGTCGACGACCTGCCGTCCGTGGTGGACCTGGATGCGGTGCGAGCCAGCGGGCTGCGCCTCGGCGTCGACCCCCTCGGGGGCGCCACCGTCGGCTTCTGGCACCGCATCGCCGAACGCTACGGCATCGACCTCGAGGTCACCAACGACGTCGTCGACCCCCGCTTCGCCTTCATGCGCCGCGACCACGACGGCAAGCTCCGGATGGACTGCTCGTCGCCCTACGCCATGGGCGGGCTGGTGGAGCTGGCCGAGCGCTTCGACGTCGCGTTCGGCAACGACCCCGACGGCGACCGGCACGGCATCGTCACCCCCAGCGTGGGGCTGCTGAACCCCAACCACTATCTCGCCGTGTGCGTCGCCTACCTCTTCGGTGGGGCGCGCGCATGGCCTGCCCGCACCGGCGTGGGCAAGACGCTGGTGTCCAGCAGCATGCTCGACCGGGTCGCGGCTGACCTCGGCCGGCGCCTGTTCGAGGTCCCGGTCGGCTTCAAGTGGTTCGTCGACGGGCTGCTCGACGGCACGCTCGGCTTCGGGGGCGAGGAGAGCGCCGGCGGAGCGTTCCTGCGCCAGGACGGCACGGCGTGGACCACGGACAAGGACGGCATCATCTGCTGCCTGCTGGCGGCGGAGCTGACCGCCCGCACCGAGCAGGACCCGGGTGAGCACTTCGCGGGGCTCGCCGCGCGCTTCGGCACCCCCGCCTACCGGCGCCTGGACGTGGCGGCGTCCAGGCAGGACAAGGCCGTCCTGAAGGCCCTGACGCCCGAGCAGGTGGCGGCGGACGACCTCGCGGGACAGCCGATCAGCGCTGTGCTCACAACCGCCCCGGGCAACGGAGCTCCCATCGGCGGCCTGAAGGTCGTCGCCGACGACGCCTGGTTCGCCGCCCGGCCCTCGGGCACCGAAGACGTGTACAAGATCTACGCAGAGAGCTTTCTCGGTGCCGAGCATCTCGACGCCGTGCTCGCCGCAGCCCAGGCGCTCGTCGACGAGGCGCTCGCGACTGCGGGCGGGCACAGCGCCGCCTCGGGGCGCTCGGACGGCCACGGGGGCTGACGGGCCTACGCCTTCCCCCTTGGGGCTCGGCTCGTCCGGGCTGAAGGGCCTACGCATTCTTCCGGCAGGGCATAGTCCCGACGGAGGTGGGGAGAACCGCCCGAACTCGGCATGGTCGCCACGCGGCCCGGTGACGATACTGGGTGCTGGCCCTGAGGCGGAGTTCGAGGGGGGCGTGAGTCCATGAGTCGCCAGACGTGCCCGACGGCGGTGCCCGGCGCTGCGCGCCGCGTGCTCGTGGTCGAGGACGAGCCCGCCATCCGGGCGCTGTTCGCGCAAGTGCTGCGCCGCGACGGCCATGAGGTGTTCGAGGCGGAGGACGGGTACGCGGCGGTCACGCTCGCCGCGACCGTTACCGGGCCCATCGACCTGGTCGTGACCGACGTGGTGATGCCGCGGCTGCACGGTCCGGACGCGGTCGAGGCGATCCGCGGGCGGATGCCGACCCTCAAGGCGCTCTACGTCTCCGGGTACACCGCCGGGGCCGAGCTCGGCGGCGAGCCCCTGCTCGAGAAGCCCTTCGGGGTCGACGAGCTGCTCGCGGCAGTACGCGACCTGCTCGAGGGGTAGCCCGTGCATGGGCACGTCCCGGCTGGGTAGGACTGCCAGCGATGCACGAGCGTCGCGCCACGTTGTACGGGTGGCGCCAGCCGCGCACGACGGTTGCGGTCCTGCTGCTGGCGGCTTCCGTGTGCGTCGGCGCGCTCGTGGCGTATGGGCTCGCAACGCCTGGTGGGCAGGGCCCGCCGGGGGTGGGCGCGGCGGCACTCGCGCTGCTCGTGCTCGCCGCCTGGGTGGGCTTCGGGGTCGGGGTGACCTGCGACCTGGCGCTCGATGGCGATGTCCTGCGCTGGCGGACGCTGTTCCGGGGCGGTGAGGTGCCGGTCGAGGCGGTGCAGCGCGTGCGAGCCAGCCGCCTCGGCCCGGCGGTTGTCGTCATCGAGCATCGGCAGGGGCAGCTGCGCAGCCTGTCCGCCCTGCGCGGCCTGCGGCCCCTGGCCGACGACCTCGCACGCCGCAACCCCGCGGTCGAGGTCGACCTGCCGGAGCTGGGCGACGTCGTGGACGAGGGCGGCGCGCGCTGAGCCGCGGTCAGCCCTCGCGCTCGGCGATGACGTCGGCGAGCCGGTCGGGGTAGTCCGTGATGATCCCGTGCACGCCGAGGTCGAGCAGTCGGCGCATGTCGTCGGGATCGTTCACGGTCCACACCTGAACGTCGATGCCGAGCCGGTCGGCTGCCCGCACGAACCGCTCGGTCACGATCCGCCGGCCCTCGTGCACCTCGGGGACCTGGAACACGTCGCCGGGCGGACGCCACCACCGGTGCAGGCCGGGGAAGTGGGTGAGGTAGAACGTGCGGGTCTCGTCCTCGGGCATGTTCGTCGG
>SKPY01000359.1 GCA_007119305.1 Nitriliruptorales bacterium | reverse complement strand
TGGCTGCCGGGGCGGCCTCGTGCTGCGGGCGCTCGGTGTGCGGCGCGCGCGGGGCGAGAGCGCCCTCGGCTGCGAGCTCGTCCGGGGTGGGGGGCTGCCGCAGGAGCGTGCCGAGCTCGGTGTCGACAGGCGGCCGGGCGCGTCCTGCCAGCCTGCCCAGGGCCTCCACGAACGCTGCCGGTGAGGCGTCGCGCGCGATGAGCTCGTCGACCCCGCAGTCGACGAGCTCGCCCTTGCCGCGCGGATCCTCCGGGTCGAACACCCCGAGGACGCTGCGGCCCCGGCGGTGGAGCTCGTCCACCAGGCGGGGGGACAGGAAGGAGGTCGTGTCGTCGACGCAGAACACGTCAACGTCCTCGGTGAGCGCGTCCTCGGGGTGCAGCACGGTCGCGCGGACGACCGCACCGCCGTGGTCGGCGACGTGGCGATGCAGCCGCTGAGCCCACTCGCGGGGGCTCGCCGCGAGCGCGAGGCGGGGCTCGTCACCGATCACCGGCCTGCCCACCGGTCCCGCTCGGGCCGCGCCTGTTCCCGCGCGCCTACCGGCCCCTCGGCAGGGCCGCTCGTGGCAGCCGCCACGGGCGGTGCGCCGGTGGACCGGATCACCTCGAGGTCGCCGGTCCGCAGGGCTGCGGCGAGGCGCAGCGCCTCGGCGTCGTCGACTGCCAACGTCACCGCGAACGCCTGCAGCGCCCCGAGCCCGGCGCGCACGTCCCCGTCGGGTACCGCGAGCACCGGCGCGGCGGTGACCAGGTAGGCCGCCCGCCCATCGCGCACCGCGATGACATCCACCCGGTCGCCGGCGACGAGTCGTCCCCCGACCGCGTGCTCGGCCGGGATCGGCAGGCTCATCGCACGCGACCCGTCCGGCGCCGCCGGCCGCCGCAGGTCGCTCGCGCGCAGCGGGTCGCCGGGTTCGAGGTCGTGCACCGCGACGTGACCGACGAGCTCGTCCAGCTCGGCCGGCGTCACGAGCGTGGCGAGCAGGGCGTCGGGCGCCCGCACCTCCGTCACGGCGAAGGCCTCCGCACCGACCGCTGCGCCGGCCGTCACCGCTTCGACCGCGGTGACGACCGGGACGGTGGCATCAAGCGACCGCAGCGCGGCGTAGTTGGCGACCACCGCCGTCAGGGCAGCCAGGCCGATGAGCAGGTGCCCGCCCGAGGGCCTCAGCCGGTTGGATCTGGCCGCCGGCGCCGCGGTGGGCGGATCCGGCGCTGCCTGTGGTGCCTGCACCGCAGTGGTGGCCATCAGTGTCTCCCCCGGCCTCCTGTTGACATGAAACAGCACAAGAAGGCTGCTGAACCTACCCGAAAGACCCGCTAGTGCTCAACCCCGTTCTTCCGCAGCCTGTGGATATCGGAGTCCGAGACAGCTCATCCGTCCGGTTGTGGACGACGCGCTCGCAGGCAGCGTTGGTCGTGCTAGGTTCTTGTCAGTTCTGCTGCGATCGTGGCTCGCGAACGAAAGGACGTCATGGCCCAGACCGAGGAGGATCTGCCGCTGATCCTCGATGCCGCCCAGGTCGCACGCCTGCTGGGGCTGAGCCTCGACTACACCCGCAAGCTGACGCGTGAAGGCCGGCTGCCCGCGAGCCGACTGCCCGGCGGGCGCACGTACCGCTACTTCCGGGACGACATCCTCGCGTGGCTACGCGCGCAGCGGGTCGCGCCACACGACGTCGAGCACGCCGAACGCGACGGCTGAAGGGGCCGGCGAGCGCTGCGCTGCGCGCCCAGCCAGGCACGCGCGCTGCGCGCATCGGACCGCTCGCGCTCGCGCGGTGGGCGCGTCGTCAGCGCGCCGCCCCGCCCGTGTGGGCGGCCCGGTCGACGGCCGTGTACGCGACGGCGACGAGCCCGAGATACCAGCGGCGGCCGTCTGCGTCGAGCACGAGGTGGTCAGGGGCCACAGCAACGATCCGTCCACGCAGATCCACGCCGAGTGCCGGGCAGCCCACCTCGAGCTCGCTGCCGGCGTGCTCGTGCTCGGCCAGGCGGGCCTTGAAGGACCCGGGGCCGGGGCCGCGCGGCCTGCCGCCGGAGCGCACCTGCTCGACGACGTGCAGTGCCACCGGACCGTGCAGTGCGAGGTCGAGGTCGACGCTCGGGGTGCGCAGGCACAGCAGGTCACCGGCGGCGTAGGTGACCTCGCCGGTGAACGTCCGCGCCCCGACCGCGGCGGCGACGACGTCCCCCCGGTGCAGCAGCTCGAGCGCGACTGCGGCAAGGTCGCGACCGCGCAGGTGGTCGCGGGCCGCGAGCTCCTCGTAGGCCTCCGCTTCCGCACGCAGCTCGTCGCGGAAGTGCTGCCCCAGCGCGACGAGCTCGGGGTCGTCCCAGCCTGGCAGCTGCTCGCTCATGGCGGGCCAGGATACGCTGGCCCACCCGGGCCGCGCCTGGGCAGGCCACCGCGGTCCCCGCCCCCGCACGCAGCGCAGCCGCCGCGGTCCCACCCGCACGCGGCGCGCCGCGCCCCGTCCCGCGGGCCGTCAACCGATGACGTCGCGTGCCCGGCACAGGACGTCGTCGAGCATCTCCGCGGTCAAGCGCCCGGTGAAGGTGTTCTGCTGGCTGACGTGGTAGCAGCCGAGCAGCGACAGGTCACCAAGACGCGTGTGCGCCCCATGGCCAAAGCGCGGTTTGGGTGACGGACGCTGAGTGCTCAGCACGCGCAGGGCGACATCCCAGGCGAACCCGCCCAGCGCGACCACCACCTCCACGGGCAGCAGCGCTGACTCGGCTGCCAGGTACGGCGCGCAGGTGTCCCGCTCGTCGGGCGTCGGCTTGTTGTCCGGCGGCGCGCAGCGCACCGCGGCGGTCACCCAGCAGTCGGTGAGCTCCAGACCGTCGTCGCGGTGGGTGGAGGTGGGCTGGTTCGCGAAGCCGGTCCGGTGCAGCGCCGCGTACAGGAAGTGGCCGGAGCGGTCGCCGGTGAACACGCGCCCCGTGCGGTTCGCACCATGGGCAGCGGGCGCGAGACCGAGGACCATCAGGCGCGCCTGCGGGTCGCCGAAGCCCGGCACCGGGCGACCCCAGTACTCCCAGTCCGCGTAGGCGACCCGCTTGTCACGGGCCACCTGCTCGCGCCAGCGCACGAGGCGTGGGCAGGCGCGGCAGGCAGTGATGTCACGCTCGAGCGTCGCGAGATCGGTCCACCTCACGCCGTCCGAGCCTACCCGTCGTGACCAGCCCGGCCCCCGCGGCGAGCGTGGCCCGGGAGTGCTGCGGGGTGCCGGGGGTGGCGGCGCGGGCGCCGCAGCGTCGGGCCTACCATGAGGCCGTCATGGGGTACCCGGACCTGCGCCGCGCGCTGCTCGCCCGCTACCCGTGGCTGGCGACGACCGACTACGGTCCGCAGGCGGTCGAGGCCGGCGA
>SKPY01000334.1 GCA_007119305.1 Nitriliruptorales bacterium | reverse complement strand
TCGAGCAGGTCGCTGGCCTCCCGCAGGTCGTGGGCAGCGATGTGCGCCCGCACGGGCGTGCCGTCGACGTCCTCGGCGCAGCCGCTTTCCCCCACCGTCGCGTCTCCCCGAATGCGGCGACAGGGCCGGGGGGCGCGCTACGCCGAGGCGTTCGGCCCTGTACAGGCCGTGCAGGTTGTGGCCTGCTCACAGGGGCGGACGCGACCCGGAAGTGCGGCCATGGCGATCACCGTCGAGAGCCTCGTGCAGGAGACGCCAGAGCGTTGGCGGATCGAGCGCCGGGGCGACATGCGCGTGCCCGGGATCGTCTTCGCGTCCCGGAGGCTGCTGCCCGACCTCGTCTCGGACCGCTCGATCGAGCAGGTCGCCAATGTCGCGACGCTGCCGGGGATCGTCGTGGCCTCCTACGCCATGCCGGACGTGCACTGGGGCTACGGCTTCCCGATCGGGGGCGTCGCCGCGACCGACATCGAGCGTGGCGGGGTCGTGTCCCCCGGCGGGGTCGGGTTCGACATCTCCTGCGGCGTCCGGCTGTTGCTCGCCCCGATGACGGCTGGCGAGCTCGCCCCGGCGCTGCCCCGGCTCATGGACGAGCTCGCGGCCCGCATCCCCCGCGGCCTCGGCCGCGGCGCGGTGTGGCACCCGATGGGGGCCGCAGAGCTGCGCGAGGTGCTGCTGGGCGGCTCCCGCTACGCCGTCGAGCGCGGCTTCGGGGTGCCCGACGACCTCGTGCGGTGCGAGGACCAGGGGATCGTCGGCGACGCGGACCCCGACGCGGTCGGCGAGCGGGCGCTGCAGCGTGGCCTGCGGCAGGTCGGCAGCCTGGGCTCGGGCAACCATTTCCTGGAAGTCCAGGTCGTCGATGCGGTGTCTGACCCCGCGGTGGCTGCGCGTCTGGGTCTGGAGCCGGGCCGGGTGTGCGTGATGATCCACTGCGGCTCACGGGGGCTGGGCCACCAGATCTGCACCGACCACGTCAAGGTCATGGGCTCGGCGATGGCACAGTACGGCATCACCGTGCCCGACCGGCAGCTGGCCTGCGCGCCGGTCACAGCGCCGGAGGGGCGCGCCTACCTGGGCGCGATGGCCGCTGCCGCCAACTACGGGCGGGCGAACCGCCAGCTGCTGACCGAGGCGACCCGCGACGCGTTCGCGGCAGCGACCGGAGACCGGCGCATCGACCTGCTCTACGACGTCTCGCACAACCTCGCCAAGATCGAGCGCCACACGATCGACGGTGCGCCACGACAGTTGTGCGTGCACCGCAAGGGGGCAACCCTGGCCCTGCCGCCCGGCCATCCCGACCTGTCCGGCGATCTCGCCGAAGTCGGCCAGCCGGTGCTCGTCCCCGGCTCGATGGGCACCGCCTCGCACGTGCTCGTCGGCGTCGCCGGCGGCGGTGCGTTCTACTCCACCTGTCACGGCGCCGGGCGCGTGCTGAGCCGGCACGCCGCCCGTCGCAAGATCGGCGGCCGCGCCCTGCGCGCCGAGCTCGAGGCCGCTGGCATCGCGGTCCGGCCGGGCGCCCTCGCCGGCCTCGCCGAGGAGGCCCCCTTCGCCTACAAGGACGTCGACGAGGTGGTCGACACGTGCGAGCGTGCCGGCCTGGGCCGCAAGGTCGCACGGCTGCGCCCGCTCGGCGTGGTCAAAGGCTGACCGATGGAATCGCCTGCGTCCGGGCATCGCCTCCTGCCCCACACCGCCGACCTGATCCTGGAGGCCTGGGGGCCCAGCCGCCACGCCTGCCTACGCGAGGCGGTGCGGGGGCTCGTAGAGGCGTTCGCGGACGTCGACGGCGTCGCGGCCTCCGGTACGGTGCCCGTGGCGCTCCAAGCCGACAGCGGCGAGGAGCTGCTCGTCGCCCTGCTCGAGGAGATCCTCTACCTGCTCGACACCGAGGACGTCGTGCCACTCGACGTCACCCTCACCGAGGCTGCCGACGGCGGCCTGCGGGGCGCGTTCCTCGTCGCGCCTGCCGGCGCCGTCAGTCAGCAGGGCGCGGTCCCCAAGGCGATCGCCCACCACGGCCTCGAACTCGACGAGGAGCCTGGGCGGTGGCGCTGCCGGGTCACCGTCGACGTGTGAAGCCGCCGCGTCCGGTGGCGTCAGGCTGTGCTGGACTGCCACCGTCCCTGCAGCTCTTTCATGAGCCCTGGCATCGTCGTGTACTCCAGCTCGTCCATCGGCAGGCGATGCGGCTCGAACGGGCCATGGCGACGCAGGTACTCGGCGGCCTCCAGCGCCATGCTGCGGGCGCGGTCGAACGCCACATCGGCGAACATGTCCCTGGGCCCGACGAGCCGGCCGCCGTGGATCTGGAAGCCCAGCGCAACGACGCGCGGCGGCCCGTCGAAGGCCGACGGGGTGGCGTCCCCGACCGCGCACGGCATGAGCGGCCCGTGATGCGAGCCGCGCATCCACCCGGCGACCGCGAACGGGAACGCGAACGGCTCGAGCACCTCGCCCACGGCCGGCAACCCGCTCTGGCAGCGGACCGCCAGCACGGGGTCGTCCTTGCCGACGTAGCGCCCGGCGATGTGGGACAACCGCTGGGTCGAACTCGTGGCACAAACGGCATCGAGCGTCCGCGAGTACACCTTGCGGATCGCGAACCGGCTCGGCGCGCCCACGAGCATCAGCATGTCGTAGTAGTCCTCAGGGCAGAGGAGCGTGATCACGCGGTCCTCGACCACGTCGAGCACCTCGAAGGCGAAGCCGGCATGCATCTTGGCGTCGATCACCAGCCCGCGCTGCTGAACGGGTCAGCGAACATGCGGGTCAGCGGGTAGTTCCACGCACCTGCCTCGGTCTTGTCGGCCAGGAACACGATCACCGGCTCGGACGGACGCTCCTCGAACTGCATCTCGCAGTACCCCGGCCCCATGCCCCGAAGATTGCCCGAGAACGCGTCGGCTAGCAGATCCTGGCCGGCCGCGTACAACCCGAGTCTGCGGGCAACGGCGGTGGTCTTATCGAACGTCTTCCACGCGAACTCGTGGACCCCCGGATCCTCCTCAGCGTGGCCGTGAGTCATGATCAGCGCGATGTCATCCCCGACGCGGGCCACCCGCCCGTCGAGGAGCAGGGCGCGGTCACAGGCCTCCCGGACCGCTTCGGTGGCGGCATCGAGCATCTCGGGGTGGACCTCACCGTGGCCGACGTAACCGCCTGCGCGGACATAAGTCGGTCAGGTCGTCGGGCGGGGTTGTGGACGGGTGGGCTGGCGTGTCGCACCCCTGCGGCATCATGCAGGCCAGTATGGCGGTCATGTCGCGGCAGCAGGCACCCCGGTACGGGCCGGGCAGACTCATCGTGGATGGGCAGGACTCCACGGTGGTGCGCAAGGCGACGTTCGCGTTCCGCCCCACCGCCGGCCAGGAGC
>SKPY01000408.1 GCA_007119305.1 Nitriliruptorales bacterium | reverse complement strand
GCTGGCGACCGCTGCCGGGGCGAGCAGCGCCGCGGTGGGGGCGGTGCCGGCGCTGCTCGGCCTGGAGCGCATGCTCACCGGCTTGAACGACGAGCTCGCGGTGCTCCCGCTCGGGCTGTCGCGGATCCTCGGGATCACCGTGCACCTCGACATCCCCCCGGCGCTGCCCGTCTACCTGCTCGTCGCAGGGGCCGTCCTGGGCGCGGCGGGGCTGGCACTGCTCGGCGTGTCACGGCAGCGCGCGCGCTGCTGACGGGGCCCTGGTTGCGAGGGCGCCGACGCCGTGTCCCACGACCGGCGCTGCATCGTCCGCGGATAGCTCGGCGACCAGTCGCGCCATGTGCGGAGACGGCCCGAAGCCCACCTCCTGGCGGAGCAGTGCGCAGTAGGTCGTGTACTGGCGCAGGGCCTCGCTGCGGTTGCCCTCGGAGAGGTGGATCGCAACGACCAGTCGCTGCGCGCTCTCGCGCAGGGGTTCTGCCGCGACGGCCGACAACGCCGCATCGAGCGCGTGCGCGACCCGGCCGGCAGCCAGCAGGCGTTCGGCGAGGCGCTCAAGGGCGTGCAGCTGGAGCTGCCGCAGCCGCTCCCGTTCGACGAGCACCCACTCCTCCCACCAGCCCGGCAGGAGCTCCGCGAGCAGCGGCGCCAGGCGCTCGTCCCCCGGCTTGAGGGCCTGGTCTGCGGCCACGAGCCGTCGTGCCTGGTCGACCGTGCTGCGGACGTCGACCTGGATGTCCGCAGCCAGGTGCAGCTGCCCACACGCCTCCTCGAGGAGCGGACAGCCGGTGTGGCGCAGGCGCCACAACGCCGAGCGCAGGTTGGCCTGTGCGCGCTGCTCGCTCGTGTCCATCCACAGCCTCGACGCGACGAGCGTGCGGGGCACCGGCCGAGCGCTCAGCGCGAGGAACGCGAGGAGCTGGCGGGCCTGGGGTTGCAGGGGCAGCGCCACGTCGCCGCGCAGGAGCTCGAAGCTGTCGAGGAGCCGCAGCTGCACGGGGCCCGGCCGGGTCGCCGGCCTCTGCGCCTGTCGCCGCCCGCCGTCCATGACTCGCGCTCCCTGCCAACCGTGGCGCCACGCCCGCGGTGTGCCGCCCCGCCGTGCAGACGATAGACGTCCCGTCCCGGCCTGAACATCCCCTGATCCGGTGTCGCCCCCGCCCCCCGTGCCCGGGGCGCCACGCCGTCTCGCTCGGTGGGCGGCGAGGCGCTTACGGGTGCCTCACGCGTGGAGCGCGCAGTGCGCCGAGCCGGGCCTGGCCGGCCGCTTGCAGCGCTGGCCCCTGGTGGTGGTGGCCGTGCACTGGCGTGGCGCGCCGCTAGGCTCCCCGACGCCGAGCTCGTCCGCGCGCACGCCGGTCAGCTCGATGCGCAGGAACCGGAGGGACCCCGACTGGGGGACCGCCTGCTCGCGGGTGTCGGCCAGGCGGCGGCCGTCGGGGGCATCCACGCTCACGTAGAGCGCGGGGCGCTCCGCGCCAGGCCCGCGGCGGTCGCCCGCGGGGAAGACGAAGTGGAACGCGCCTCTGGCGTCGCTGCGGTCGTCGCCCAGCAAGTCGTCGTGCTTGTCGTCCCGGGCGTACAGGCGCACCCGCAGCCCGGGGAGCGGCCGGCCAGCGCGGTCCACCACCTCGCCCGACAGCACGAGCTCGTGCGGGCGCACGCGGGGCGCGCACCGGATCCGCTCGAGGAGGTCGCTCGACAGGGCGCTGTAGCGCTGGGCGGCCTCGACCAGATCCGTCAGCGCGACGACGTCAGGGTGGTCCGCACCGAGCGTCTCGGTGAGGCGCTCACGCGCCTCGTCGAGCCTGACCTCGCGTGCGTGCTGCACGCCCGCGAAGCCCACGGCGAGGCCGTCGTCCTCACCGGCGGCGAACGCTCGCACGCCGGAGAGCAGCGCTGCGAGCACCTGGCCCACTTCCCGCTCGTCCATGTGCGTCCTCCTCGTCAGGCCCGGATGTGGAAGAGCATCCGTTCGAAGGGCTGGAGCTGCCGGCAGAGCAGCTGGATGTTGTCCGACACCGCACGCCGCGTGCCCTCCGTCCGCAGGCAGTGCGTCACCACGTTGCCGGTCACGACGTGGGCAACCGCCCCCTGCCCCGCGTACGAGAACACGGCCGTGCCGGCGGCCTCGGTGAGACGGTTGCCGTGCGCGCGCACAGTCGCCCCCACGGCCCACACCGAGGCCGCGATCCTCGGAATCTCGCCGGCCACCTCGTTCACGACCTGGTTCCCCTGCAGCGACAGGTCGTCGAAGCTCAGGGCCATGATCGCGCTGCCGGACAGCAGCTGCGCGAGCAGCGCGTCCTCGCGCTCCAGCTCCGGCGACACCTCCGGGAGCCTGCCCGCGACGTCCTGGACGAGCACCTGGTTGTCGTGCAGGTGCACCGGGCCGTGCAGGAGGCGGGCCGGGAACTGGCGCAGACCGAGCCCCAGGCCGCTGTCCGGAGCCGCGCCCAGGTTGCCGATCAGCATGGCCCGGCCGAAGGTGAGGGCCACCGCCGACGCCTCGTAGCGGCTGACGATGTGGTTGTGGGCGACGGCCATCGGTCCGACGCCGAACAGGACGATCCCCGGACCGTCGGGCACCCGGATCTCGTTGCCCTCGACCGTCGCCGCGGCGCGGTCGGTTGGCGCCCCGCGCTCATGCCCGGCCCGCCCGGGCCCCTGCACGCCCGGCTCCCCCCCGGCCACCATGAGGCCGAGGACGCCCCCGGCTGCGCGCACGACCTCATCCCCGCCCTCGGCCGCGTTGTCGAGGACCCGGTTGCCGCGGACCACCAGCCCGTGACAGTCGTACACGACGACGCCGGCGGACAGGGCGAACCCCTGCTGGAGCCCACGGGGCCCGTTGCCGGCGATGAGGTTCCGGGCGATCTCGACGTCGCGTGCCTGCTGGAGCAGGATCCCGCCGCCGACGGCGAGGCGGTCGGTCAGGGGTGCGCCGCCGCAGCCCGTGATCCGGTTGTCGGTGATGGCGAGGTCGCTGAGCTCCGCGGTTCCGGCCCGACCGGGCATGAGCGCGGTGCCGACGCCGGCGCGGCCGCACCCCTGGATCGCGTTGCCGCGGATGCGCACGGCGGCGATCCCCGCCCCCGGGCTGCGGTCGAACGCGGCGAGGCGCTCGGCGCCGAACGCTCCGCCGGAGAACAGCCTGCCGAGCTCGTCGTCGGCCGTGTCGGGCAGCCCGAGCTGCACCCCCATCTCCGGGCTCGCGCCGATCACGTTGTCGCGCACGTCCACGGTGTCGGTGCCGTCGGCGACCACCACCCCACCGCTGACGAGGCTGTCGGCGAAAACGAGGTCGCGGCCCTGGACCACCAGCGCCGGCGTGCCGGCGAGGCGGCAGTCGCGCAGCGCGACGCTCCGGCCGGCGAGCACCGCGACCGCGG
>SKPY01000398.1 GCA_007119305.1 Nitriliruptorales bacterium | reverse complement strand
GCGAACAGGTCGTGCAGCGCGGCGCGCCGCGCCTGCTGCGAGCCCTGGCCGGTCGGGCCGGCGACCCCGTCGAGGGCCCGGTCCACGTCGGAGAGCTCGAGCGTCGGCACGGCAGCCGGTGGCGCCTCGACGCTGCGCACGGTGCGCCAGCCCACGCCGATGCGCCCCTGACGGGGGCTGCCGGCCAGGTAGCCGGCGCCGAGCGCGACCTCGCCGGGCTCCAGCGCACGGAGCACGGCCGCGAGGGCCGCGATCTTCTCCCGGCGGCTGCGGGTGGCAGCGACCCGGGCCACTGCTGCGACGAGGTCGGCAAGACGCACAGCTCGCAGCCTACGGGCTGCGGACGCGCTCGCACGAGGGCAGCCAGGGCGGCGTGGCGCACGCCTGCGGGTAGGCGCGCGGGCGCGCAGTCGCGTACGCTCACAGTCTGACGGGCCCCGATCACATGCCCGAGTCGACCGGCAGAGGAGTTGTTCCGTGCAGGAGTACACAGCCCCCGGCGAGGTCCCCCTTCCCGACGACGCGAACCTGCTGCAGCCGCTGCAGGAGCACGCCAAGGCCACCCCCACCAAGCCCTTGCTCGCCTACCGGCAGGGCGACGAGTTCATCGACGTCTCCGCCTCGGAGTTCCTCGACACCGTCGAGCGCCTCGCGCGCGGGCTCATCGGGCTCGGTGTCCAGCCGGGTGACCGCGTTGCCCTCATGTCCGCCACGCGGATCGAGTGGACGTACGTCGACTACGCGATCCTCGCCGCCGGCGGGGTGACCGTGCCCATCTACGACACCTCCTCGGCCGAGCAGGTCGAGTGGATCATCTCGGACTCCGGGGCGGTGGCCGCGGTGTTCGAGAACGACGACCTGAAGGCCGCGTTCGACGAGGTCGCCAGCAAGCTGCCCGAGTGCAAGCACACCTTCGTGATCGACAACGACGGGGTGGAAGAGCTCGCCAAGCACGGCGACCCGGTCCAGCCGCAGCAGGTCGCCGCGCGGATCAGCAACATCGGCCCGGAAGATCTCGCCACGATCATCTACACGTCCGGCACGACCGGCAGGCCGAAGGGCTGCATGCTGACGCACGGCAACCTGCGCTGGGATCTCCTGCAGTGCAAGGACATCATCAGCGAGATGGTCGGGCCCGATGACCGCCAGCTGCTGTTCCTGCCGCTGGCGCACTCATTCGCTAAGATCCTCATGCTCGTCTCCGTCGAGATCGGCGCCAAGGTCGGGTTCGCGACGAGCGCGCAGCACCTCGTCGAGGAGATGCCGCTGTTCAAGCCGACGTTCCTGTCGGCTGTGCCGCGCATCTTCGAGAAGGTCTACAACGGCGCCCGCCAGAAGGCCACGGCTGACGGCAAGGGCAAGATCTTCGACAAGGCGGCCGACACCGCCATCGCCTGGTCGGAGGCCAAGGAGCGCGGCAAGGTGCCCTTCCTGCTGGGCTTGAAGCACGCGCTCTTCAACAAGCTCGTCTACTCCAAGCTGCGCGCGCTGTTCGGGGGCGAGCTGCGACTTGCGAACTCCGGCGGCGGACCGCTCGGCGCCCGCCTGACGCACTTCTTCAACGGCATCGGCCTGCAGATCTACGAAGGCTACGGCCTCACCGAGACGAGCCCGGTGCTCACGCTCAACCGCTCCGACGCCTGGAAGATCGGCTCCGTCGGCAAGCCTATCCCGGGCACGACGATCAGGATCGCCGAAGACGGTGAGATCCTGGCCAAGGGAGGCCAGATCTTCCAGGGCTACTACAACAACGAGCAAGCCACGAAGGAGACCATCGACGCCGACGGCTGGTTCCACACCGGCGACATCGGCGAGCTCGACTCCGAGGGCTTCGTCAGGATCACCGGGCGCAAGAAGGAGCTCATCGTCACCGCCGGCGGCAAGAACGTGGCCCCCGCCGTGCTCGAGGACCGGCTGCGGGCCCACGCGCTCATCAGCCAGGCGGTCGTCGTCGGCGACAACAAGCCGTTCATCGCCGCCCTCATCACGCTCGACGAGGAGCAGGGGCTGCCGGCATGGGCCGAGCTGCAGGGCAAGCCCGGCCGCAAGGCCTCCGAGCTCGCCGACGACCCTGATCTGCTGAAGGAGATCCAAGGCGCCGTCGATGCCGCCAACCAGGCGGTGAGCCAGGCCGAGTCGATCCGCAAGTGGGAGATCCTCCCCGAGGACTTCACGATCGACGGCGGCGAGCTGACCCCGACCCTCAAGGTGAAGCGCAACGTCGTGCACGGCCGCTATGCCGACGAGATCGAGCGCCTCTACGCGTAGGAGCGCCACAGGCAGGACCCGGGCCGGCACCCCTGGCGCCGGCCCTCTTGCCGTGCCCTGCCGCCTGCAGGACCGCACCGGCCGCCCCGGAATGCGCGGGCGGGCTGCCCGGTTGGACGGGTCATGAGCGAACCGGCGTCGTTCCGAGCAGAGGCGGCCGGCGCAGAGGCGGCCGGCTTGCCCGGTCCCGACGCAGAGGCGGCCGGCGGGCCCGGCCCCGAAGCCGCGCCTGACGCGGCCGCGTGGGATCGCCGCTACGCGGATCGTGAGCTGCTGTGGACGGCCGAGCCCAACCGCTTCGTCGCCGACGCGACCCGTGACCTGACGCCGGGGCGCGCCCTCGACCTCGCCGCGGGGGAGGGCCGCAACGCGGTGTGGCTCGCCGAGCGCGGCTGGCAGGTGACCGCGGTCGACTTCTCCACGGTCGGGCTGGCCAAGGCCAGGCAGCTCGCCGCGCGCCGTGGCGTGACGGTGGCCTGGGTCACCGCCGACCTCGTCGAGTGGGAGCCCCCGCGGGCGGCGTTCGACCTCGTCGTCATCGCCTACCTGCACGCCGGCCCCCGCCTCCTCGCCACGGTGCTCGAACGCGCGGTGGACGCGCTCGCACCCGGCGGCACGCTGGTGGTCGTCGGGCACGACGTCGACAACCTCGAGCACGGCCACGGGGGACCACCGGATCCGGCGCTGCTCTACACCGTCGACGGCCTCGCCGGGGCGCTCAGCGGCCTGACGATCGTGCGCGCGGAGCAGGTGCGCAGGCCGGTCGACCTCGACGACGGCACGCGCGTCGACGCCCTCGACGCGCTCGTCGTCGCCCGGCGTCCCGATCAGCCGCGCTGAGCGCTCCCAGCCCCGGCGCGGCTCAGGGCGGCGTCGAGGCGGGCGAGGTGCGCGAGCTCAGCGCGCACCGGTGCCACCACCTCGTCGCGTGCCACCTTGGCGACCGCGCCGGCCAGGCGCTCGCGCGCCTGCTGGCGGTGGCGGTCGGCGCCGGCCGTGACCGCGCTGCGGCGCACGAGGCCGCCGAGGACGCGCAGGAGCAGCCCGCCCAGCAGCAGCGCCGTCGGCCACGGCAGCTCGCCGACGACCAGCGGCAGCGGCAGCTCGGGGAGGCGCAGCCACTCGGC
>SKPY01000157.1 GCA_007119305.1 Nitriliruptorales bacterium | reverse complement strand
TGTGCGGGCGTAGAGGGCCCCGGATCCGCTCCGGCGGGCGCGGGGGGCGGGTGGTGGAGTGGGTGTGCGGGCGTAGAGGCCCCCGGATGCGCTCCGGCTGGGGCCCGGGGGCTCTGGGGCGCTACCCTGCGGTAAACGAAGCGAGGGTGCATGCGGCGGCTGGTGCTGTGGGATGTCGACGGCACGCTCGTGCGCGGGGGCGTGGTGGCGCGCGAGGCGCTCGAGCACGCCGTCGCGCGGGTGCTCCACCGGCCGGTCGCCAGCGGTGACGTGCAGATGAGCGGCAAGACCGACCCGCAGATCCTCACCGAGATCGCCGCCCACGCGGGGGTAGCGGCCGACGACCGCCCCGCGGTGGTCGACGCGGCGCTCGGCCATCTCGCCGAGATCTTCCCCCGCCTCGCGGACCGCTTCGCGGCGGAGGGCCGCGTGCTGCCCGGCGTCGAGACCCTGCTCGCGCGGCTGCACGACCGCGGTGATGTGCTGCAGACGCTGCTGACGGGCAACATCGCCGCCAACGGCCACGCCAAGGTCGCGGCGTTCGGCCTCGACCGCTGGCTCGTGACCGAGGCCGGCGCCTACGGCAGCGACGACCCCGTGCGCGAGCGGCTCGTGCCGGTCGCGCTCGACCGGGCCCGCCGGCACGCAGGGCACGCGTGGGCTCCGCACGACGTCTGGGTGGTGGGCGACACCCCCCGCGACCTCGCCTGTGCCCGCGCCGGGGGTGTGCGCTGCCTGCTCGTCGCCACCGGCCGCTACGCCCTGGACGACCTCGAGGGGCTCGGCGCCGACGCCGTGCGCGCGGATCTGTCCGACACCGAGGCCGTCGAGGCGCTGCTGGCGGACTCCCCGAGCAGCCAGACCCGGTGCAACGACCAGCCGGTCGGCTCGCCGGGCTCCGCGGTCGGTGGCCCGGGCTCACGCACGTCGAGCCAGCCACCGGGAACGTCCAGCCGGTAGTCGGTGTGCGGTCCGCGGTACCAGGCGTGGACGACGGTGCCTGGCAGGTCGCCCCGCAGCCGGGCCCAGTCGGGCCGCACGAGCACGGCGGCTTCGTCCTCGTGGCCCGTCTGCCCCGCCGGCGGCGCGCCGCCGGCCACCTCCACCGCGGCCTCGCCCACGGTGAGCGCGACGGTGCCCGCACGCAGCGGCCGGGCACGCAGCGTCAACACGGATGCAGGCCCGGTCAGCAGGGCGGTCCAGCGGTCGACCGGCTCCTCGTAGACCTGCTGCGGCGCGCCCACCTGGACGACCGCGCCGTCGCGCAGCAGGACGACCCGGTCGGCCACGGCGAGCGCCTCCCCGGCGTCGTGGGTGGAGTACAGCGCCGCCGCGCCCGTCGTGCTGCGCCGCTCGCTCATCTCCTCCTGCAGGCGGGCACGCAGGGCGGTGTCGAGGTGCGCGGTCGGCTCGTCGAACAGGTAGACGGCCGCGTCCCGTGCCAGGGCCCTGGCCACCCCGACCCGCTGCTGCTGTCCGCCGCTCATCTCGGCGGGCCGGCGGTCGGCGAGGTCGGCGACCCCCATCCGCTCGAGCAGGGCGAGCGCGCTGCGGCGGGCCGCGTCGGCCCTCGCACCGGAGCGGCGCAGGGGATAGGCCACCGTGTCGAGCGCGGACAGGTGCGGCCACAGGGCGTAGTGCTGGAACACCACGCCCACACGCCGCCGCTCCGGTGGGGTGAAGCGGCGCCCGCCCGCGGCCACCTCGCCGGCGATGCGCACCACACCCTCGGCGGGCGCGACGAACCCGGCCACGGCGTGCAGGAGGGTGGTCTTGCCGGCTCCTGAGGGCCCGAGCACGGCGACCGCCTCCCCGGGAGCAAGCGCGAGGTCCACGCCGGCCAGCGCCCGCACCCTGCCGTAGGCGACCGACAGGCCCCGGCACTCGACGGCAGCGTGGTGGCCCGTCATGCCACGTCCCCCGGCAGCTGGTGGCCCGTCACGCCACGTCCTCCGCAGCCGGGACGCGCGACGCGCGGCGCAGGACCAGCAGCGGCGCGGTCACGGCGAGCAGGGCGCCGGTGAGCAGCACGGCGAGCGCCGAGGTGGCCTTGACGTCGCCGAGCTGGTGCAGGTTCAAGATCACCACCGCAAGGGTCTGGGTGCCAGGACCGTACAGCAGCGCCGACATCGTGAGCTCGTGGAAGGCGAACAGGAACACCACGAGCATGGCCGCGCCCACGGCGGGCCGCAGCAGCGGGAACACGATCGTGGCAGTGGTCGTCGCCGCCCCCGCGCCGCTCGCCCGCGCGGCTCGGCGCAGGTCGTCGGGGAGGCCGTCTGCCGCAGCAGCCAGGGTGCGGTGCCCCAGCGCCCACAGCTTCGCGGCGTAGGCGACTCCGATGAGCACCAGCGTGTCCCGCAGCCAGCGCCCGTAGGCGAGCAGCACCGCCACCGCCAGCGCGGAGCCCGGCACCGCGAAGGTGAGCACGGACGCGCTGCCGATGAGCCGCCCCGCGCGGCGGCGACGCAGCGCGGTGAGGATCCCGCCCACGCACACCACCAAGACCGCCGTGGCGACGGCGAGGCGCAGGCTGTTGGCCAGCCCGGCGCGAGCCGCCGGGTCGAGGGCCTCGGCGAAGTTCGACAGCGTCCAGTGCGCCGGCGTGGGCGGCAGCCCGAGGGCGCGGGTGAGCGCGACGAGCACGAGCGCTACGAGCGGGCCCACGACCGCGACGAGCAGGTAGGAGCCGATGGCAAGGGTCGGCCACCAGCGCAGGCGGCCGGTTGCCCCGCCGCCGGCCGGCAGGCCGGTGCGGGCGGCGCGCAGCTGCAGCCCGACGAGCGCGTCGGTCACGGCGATGAGGAGGAGCGCGAGCGCGACGAGCAGGCTGGCGAGCACGAGCACGCGCGTGAACGCGATCATGTCGGCCGACAGCACGAGATCTTCGTAGATGCGGGTCGTCACGGTGCCGAAGCCGGCGGGACGGCCGAGGATGGCGGGCACGCCGAAGTTGTTCGCGGTGGTGACGAAGACGAGCGCGCCCGCGGCGACGAGCGCCGGTCGCAGCAGCGGCAGCGTGACGGTGCGCAACGCGTGGGTCGCGCTCGCCCCGCTCGCGCGCGCCGCGCGCTCGAGATCCGGCTCGGCGCGCGCTGCGAGGCTCGCGGCGATGATCACGTACGCGAGCGGCACGGCGTTGACCGTGATGACCGCGACGACGCCGAACG
This sequence comes from Nitriliruptorales bacterium, assembly GCA_007119305.1. Classification (GTDB taxonomy): domain Bacteria; phylum Actinomycetota; class Nitriliruptoria; order Euzebyales; family Egibacteraceae; genus SKPY01. The sequence continues at coordinate 232 of SKPY01000157.1, read as the reverse complement.
CGCCGTAGATGCCCGGCACCTCGACGCCGAGCAACCGGTCGGTGAGCCCCGCGGGCCCGTACGCGCGCGCCCAGGACAGCGCGGACACGTAGGGGGGCAGCAGCAGCGGCAGGAGGACGCCGAGGCGCAGCAGCCGGCGGCCGGCAGCGGCGCTGCGCTCGGTCACGAGCGCTGCGGCCGTGGCGCCGGCGAGCGTGAGCACGGTCACCGCCGCGCTCGTCCACAGGGTGTT
>SKPY01000096.1 GCA_007119305.1 Nitriliruptorales bacterium | reverse complement strand
CCGGTCTGGGCACGGTCGCAGACGCCTCGCTGCGGTTGCACGACCCGGGGCTCACACCGGACGGGCTGACCGCCGAGCTCGAGGCGGCGGTGTCCGAGCTCGGGCTGGCTGAGGACGTCGCGTTCGTGCCCGCGGCTACTGCGCTGGCGGTCGAGGTCCCCACCGGACGCATCGAGTTCGAGGTGCGCCTGCCCGACGGGGGGCTCGAGGGCATGCTCCGCTGCATCCCGCGCGAGCCCGCCGCCCTGGCGCACATCGCCCTGCTCGCCGATCACGCGGGACTGGCCCTGAGCGTCCTCGGCCGCCTCAACGAGGCGGAACGGCGCGAGGCGAGCGCCCGGCGGGTGGCCGAGCACCTGCAGGGCACGCTGCTCCCGGCGGTGCCGAACGTCCCGCAGTCGACCATCGCGGTGGCGTACCGGGCCGCCGCGCGGGACGCCAAGGTCGGCGGCGACTTCTACGACGTCTTCCCGCTGCCCGACGGGCGGGTGCTGCTCACCGTCGGCGACGTCGTCGGCAAGGGGGTGGAGGCAGCGGTCCACACGTCCCGCATCACCCAGACGCTGCGGGCGCTGGCCCTGACCCACATGGCGCTCGACAGCCTCCTCGACTGCCTCGACGAGCAGATCAGCTGGCAGGAGACCGACCTCATGGCAACGCTGTGGTGCGGCTACTACACGCCGCGCTCGGGCGAGCTCGAGTTCGCCTCCCTCGGCCACCCGCCCGCCCTGCTGCTGCGCGGCGACGGCAACCCGATCCGTCTGGAGCTCGAAGGGCTGCCGCTCGGGCTGCGCGACCTCGCGGAGCGCCCCCCGGAGATCCGCAACCGCCGGCTGTCGAGCCGCGACCTGCTCGTGCTGTACACCGACGGCGTGGTCGAGGCGAGCAAGGACTACCTCGCAGGCCAGGAGGCGCTGCTCCACGCGATCGCGAGCCGCCGCGAGGAACCGGTCAACGAGATCCTGAACGGGGCGCTCAGCGAGCTGCTCGCCGACGCCGGCCACTCCGACGACGCCGCGATGCTCGTGCTGCGCCGCAGCTGACCGGCAGTTCCACGCCCGTCGCCGCGCCGCGACTGGTCCTCGACGCCGAGGGCGGGTCGCGGTTCACGCCGAGCGCGGACCGCGGCGCCTACCCGTTCGAGGCGTCCTCGGGCAGGTAGCGGGTGAAGCGCTCTTCCCGCTCCTCGCTGCCGTCGGGGTAGCGCAGCACGCGGACGTCGGTGACGTCGAAGCCGTCGCGCACCTCGCCGGGGACGCGGTTGAACGGCTCGCTCGTGATCGATTCGACGTCGACCCACGTCTTGCCCCACATGGTGACCGTGACGGACGACTCGGTGCTCGAGGTGGCGATGAGCAGCCCGTACGGCGACGTGTTGCCGATCTCGAGGTCGATCGTCGGGTAGTTGAGGGTGGCCTCGCGCCCCATCGGGTAGCGGCTGATGTAGTACGAGTGCGCCTGGTACATGACGAGCTCGTACCCGCCGAAGTAGGCGGCGTTGTACAGCGTGGTGGCGAACTGGCTGACCCCGCCGCCGATCTCCTCCACGAACTCGCCGCGCAGGATCGCGCCGCCGCCGACGAAGCCCTTGTCCTCGGTGCGCTCGCCCACGTGGTCGTTCACGCTGAAGGACTCACCGGGCAGCAGCACCACCCCGTCGACCTTCTCCGCGATGAGGCGGATGTTCGTCACCCGGCTCTGGCCGGGCGTGAAGTGGGTCGTGAACGAGGCGACCGGCTCGACGATCTCGAGCGCGCGCGCCTGCTCGGTCGATAGCGCCGGCTGCAGGATGTCGCCCTCGAGCACACCCTCGCGCGCGGTCGTGCCGGTCGCCAGGTCACGCACCTGCTCGGCCGCGCGTGCCGCGTCGAAGCGGAAACCCTCAGCGGACTCCGAGATCTCGACGCGCTCGCCGACGAGCTGGATCTCGGCGTCGACGGGGTCACGCTCGAACGCGGCGATGGTCTCCGAGCCGATCGTGTCACGCAGCCGCGTCGCGTCGACGTCGAGCACCAGCCTGGGCGGCTCGTCGCGCCGGCGGACGACCAGCAGGTCGGCGAGCTGCTCGGGTGCGAGGGTCGCGGTCCCGTCGTTGCGGGAGACGCTCACCGGCGCCGAGACCGCGCGCTGCGCGGCCGCGAACGCCGTCTCGACGTCGGCGGTGGTCGTCACCGGATCGGAGCGCTCCAGCGGCGCGTCGACAGGCGCGCGGTCGGGGTCGAGCAACACGGTCCGCACGTGCTCGGCCAGCGTGTCCGCCGGGACGACCATGCCCGGCTCGGGCTCGCTGCGCACGACCTCGGTGCCTTCGAGCGCGACCGCGCCCTCGAGCGGCTCCACGGACAGCTGCGCGGCCGTCTCGTCGGCCCAGGCCGCGAGCACCTCGTCGTCGATGTACTCCACCGGCTCGAGCGCCGTGCCGGCGCCGAAGGCCGCGATGTGGTCGGGCCAGGCGTCGATCGGGTTCGGCTGGCGCCCGAGCGCGAGCACGCGCTCGGCGGTGGCGTCGACGTCGAAGCGGTAGCCCGCGTCACCCACCGGCGCCTCGGTCTCCACCGGCTCGCCGGTGACACGCCCGGCGACCAGCCCGCGCGTGACCGTCAGCGGCGCGTCCGCGCGCTCCGCCGCGAGCGCCGCGAGCCGCTCCCGCAGCTCCGCCCCGTCCAGACCCCCCACGTCGACGCCTGCCACCGTCGTGCCGGGCAGCACGTCCGCGCGCACGAGCAGCAGCACCCGGGGCCCAAGCAGCATCCCGAGCAGGACCGCCAGCAGCAGACCCGCAGCAATCCACAACGGGGCGCGCGAGCGCCGGCGTGGCCGCGGGAAGTGCAGCGGATGCGGCCGTGTCACGACCCGGCTCATGCGCACATCCTCACCCGGCCATAGTGCCACCGACGCGCGCGCCCCGGTCAGCGGCACACCGCGGACAGCAGGGGGAACGGGTTCACCGCCGCTCCCGCGGGGGTGTAGAGCCCGAAGTGGTTGTGCGGCGGGGTGCCGCGCGCGTTGCCGGTGAAGCCGACCGTGCCGAGCACCTCGCCGGCGGCGACGGGCACGCCCGGAGCGATGCCGTCGGCGACCGTGGCGAGGTGGGCGTTGTACATGCGGAAGCCGTCGACCATGTAGGTGACCGACAGCCCGCCGAGCCCCCGGTCGGCGCGGGACACCCGCACGACCGTGCCCTCGGCCATGGCCACGACGGGCGTGCCGTGCGCGGCGAAGATGTCGGTGCCCTCGTGCGTGCGCCCACCCGACCGCGGGAAGCCCCAGTCGTTGATGAACCTGTGGGGCCCGTCAACCGGGCAGCGGAACACCCCCGCGGCGGCGGCGGCGTCACCGGCGAGCGCCCTGCGGCGTCCCTGGCTGACCGCCGCGGTCAGCGCTGCCGCGGCGGCCTCGGCTTCGG
>SKPY01000131.1 GCA_007119305.1 Nitriliruptorales bacterium | reverse complement strand
GAGGCCCGCGCCGCGATCGCCGGGCGCGACCCTGCCCTCGACAGCCTGCTGACCGCACGGCTGTCGGTGTCGCTGAGCTTCGCCGCCCCTGTCGCTGAGCGCCGCCGGCTGGCGGAGCAAGCCGTGGCCGCCGCGCGGACGCTTGATGATCTGCGCGTGCTGGCGGTCACGCTGGCGGCGTTCTGTGACGCAGTGGCTGGGCCCGACGGCCTGGAGCAGCGGCTGGCCGCCACCCAAGAGATCCTGCGGATCGCCCGGCACACCGAGGACCTGGCGCTCGAGCTGCTCGGACGACGCCTGCGAGTCGTGGCGCTGCTCGAACGCGGCGACGTGGACGACGTCGATGCCGAGATCGACCGCTACGTCGCGGCCGCCGGGCGGCTCGGGCAGGCCGGCTACAGCTGGTATGTGCCGCTGTGGCGCGGTATGCGGGACCTGATGCGCGGCCAGCTCGTGACCTACCGGCGCCACCGCGCCCGCCTTGCGGAGCTCGTCGACCAGGCGGGCAGCCTCAACGCGCAGATGCTGCTGCTGTCGCAGGCGGCGATGGCGGCGCTGCTGCACGCAGGCGACGCCGGGGAACCGTTCGGGCGTCTGGTGGCCCTGACCGGCGGCCCGGACGGCGTCCTGCCTGGCCCGCAGCTGGCCATCGGGGAGGCGCTGGTGGCGGCCACGACCGGCGATCGTGACCGGGCCGGCATGCTCCTCGACCGGTGCGCAGACGCGCTGTGCACGGCTGAGCCGGACTCCGAGTGGCTGCCGATGCTCGTCCAGACGGCGGAGGTCCTCGCAAACCTCGGCGAGGACCGAGCTGACCTGGCCGGCTGGCTGCATGACACGCTTGCGCCCTACGCGGGTCTGTACGCGGTCGAGGGCATCGGCGCGTTCGTCAACGGGCAGGTCGGCCGCGCGGTCGGTCTGATGGCAGCGCTGCTGGGCCGCAGCGACGAGGCTCGCCGCCGGCTGGAGGCGGCGGCCCGGGCCGAGGAGGGAATCGGCGCGACCGCGCTGGCCGAGCGCACCCGCCGGCAGGCTACCCGGCTGCCGGAGCACCCGGCGCAGCCCGGCACCTCTCCCACCTCCCCGCGCGGCGTCGCCGACGCGAGCGGGGTGTTCCGGCGTGAAGGCGACTCTTGGCGGCTCGACTACGCCGGCACGTGCGTGCACGTGCGCGACAGCAAGGGCGTGCGCGACCTTGCAGTCCTCCTGGCCACGCCCGGACGTGGCGTGCCTGCCCTCGACCTTGCGACAGCCGCAGGCACCCGCCGCCGGCCACCGGATCGAGAGGTCGGCGCCCAGCCGCCGGGCGATCTCGGTGAGGTGCTGGACGCGCCCGCCCGGGCGGCCTACCGGCAGCGCGTCGCGGCGATCGAGGACGAGCTAGGGGTGGCCGACCGGCACGGTGACGCCGAGCGGTCGGCGCGCCTTGCGGCCGAGCGCGACGCGCTGCTCGCCGAGCTCGCCGGCGCCTACGGGCTGGGCGGCCGTCCGCGCCGCACCGGTCACCCCGCCGAGCGTGCCCGCACCGCGGTCACCGCGCGCATCCGCGACGCGATCCGCCGCATCGCCGACGTGCACCCGGCGCTGGGCGCGCACCTGCGCCACGCGGTCCGCACCGGCACCGTCTGCTGCTACGACCCCGAGGTGCCCACCCGCTGGCGCACGTGACAGGCGCGCGTCTCACATCGTGCGAGGCGATCTCACGCCTGTAGTGGTGCCACGCCCGGAACGGCCGGGCGCGTTGCCGAGGAGGACAGGTCATGCCGCACGTGTCGAAGGACGACGCCAGCCAGGTCGAGCAGCTCGAAGGGGAGTTCGAGGGCCGCTACGAGCAGCTCGGGGAGATCATGATCGGGTTCGAGACGTACTACACCGAAGCCGACGTCGCGCCGCTGTTCGCCGGCCTGCCCGACGATGCCTGCCAGAGCCCGCACTGGGGGTACGTGCTGCGCGGCAAGGTCACGTTCCGCTCAACCGACGGTACCGAGGAGACCGTCCACGCGGGCCAGGCGTACGTCGTCCCGCCCGGCCACACGCCGGTGTTCCACCCCGACACCGAGCTCGTCGAGTTCAGCCCCGCCGAGGAGTTCGCCCGCACCGTCGAGGTCGTGACGCGCAACGCGGAGGCCATGGGGTCATGACCGCGCGGACACGCCCACGCCTGGAGATCCCGGGGGCGGCCGCGCTGCTGGGCGAGCTCGTCCCACTGGCCGGGAACGGCGGCAGCGCCCAGCTGGCCGCGACGGGCGAGCGGCTCGCAACCCTCGCTCCGCAGCTGGACATCACCGAGGCGCTGCGGACAGCCCGCCGTGAGGGCCGCGGTGTGGCCGTCGCCGGCGCCGGCGAGGGCCCGCTGCTGGCCGTGGCGGTGTTCCCCGCCCAAGCACCCACCCCGATCCACGGGCACGGCGGCTGGGGCGTGGCCGTCCTGCTAACGGGCCGCTGCGACCTCACAGCATTCCGGATCGGCCCGGACGGGGTCGCCAGCTCGCTGGGTGTGCGCCGCCTCCATCCCGGCGAAGCGACCTGGTGGACGCGCGTGTACGACGTCCACCGCCAGTCGGCGGTCGCAGACGAGGCCGTCGAGCTCGTGCTGCTGGAGCGCAACCCCGACGGTGCGCCGCGCTACGAGCCGCCTGCCGTTCCAGCGTCCGGCGGGCTGCTCGAGCGCTTCAGCGCCGCCTACGGGGCCGGCGACCTCGACGCGCTCGCCGCGGTGTACGCGCCCGACGTGCTGCTGGACGCCAACGTGCCGGTGTGGCGCTACCAGGCCGCAGGACGCGACGCGGTGCTCGCGACGCTGCGCGAGGAGCTGGCGGAGGTGACCGACCGGCGCGCCACCTGGTGGCACATCACCCCCTCGAACGCCGGCGGGGTGGTGGAGCTTGAGACGCGCAACACCTACCACGGCAAGCCGGTGCTGGTCCGCGACGCCCATCTGCTCGCCGTCGGGGGCGAGGCCGTCGAGCAGATCGTCGCCCACACCATGTGGTGCACCGGCATCTGGGACGCAGACACCGTCCGCCAGCAGGCCCGTGCGGCACCGATGGTGCTGCCATGAGCACGCTGCTGGAGCGGATCGTCGCGCGCGTCTCGATGGACGCGCACGACGGCCACTCCGGCGCCCGCCTCGAGCGTGTCATCCTCGACGACGGACGCCGGATGGTGCTCAAGCACGTAGACCCTGCCACCGACCTCGCGATGCGCCTCTCAGGCGACCACCTCGGGCGTGAGGCCACCCTGTGGGAGAGCGGGGTGCTCGACCGGCTGCCCGCAGATGTGGGGCACGCCGTGGTCGACGTCGCGCGCGGCGAGCGCATCAGCACCCTCATGCGCGACGTCGGTCACGCAACCCTGGGTTGGCGCGACCCGCTCGACGCGCGCCAAGTCCGCCGCATCGCGGGAGCCATGCGGTCGCT
>SKPY01000451.1 GCA_007119305.1 Nitriliruptorales bacterium | reverse complement strand
GGGTCGGGCAGCCGCACCGGCAGATCGGCCTCGGGCACGGGCACGAGGTCGCAGTCGGGGCAGTGCACGATCGGGATCGGCGCCCCCCAGAACCGCTGGCGTGACACGAGCCAGTCCCGCAGCCGGTAGTTCACCGCGAAGCGTCCGAGGCCCTGCGCCGCGAGGTTGGCGGTGATCCGCTCCTTGGCCTCGGGCCACGGCAGGCCGTCGTAGCCCGGCGAGTTCACGACGCTGCCCTCGCCTGCGTGCGCCTCGGTCAGGGCGGCGCCGTCGAGCTCCTCGCCCTCCTTGGCGACCACGACCCGGACCGGCAGCCCGTGCGCCCGGGCGAAGTCGAGGTCGCGCTGGTCGTGGCCCGGCACCGCCATGATCGCGCCCGTGCCGTACTCCATGAGGACGTAGTCGGCGGCGTACACCGGCAGGCGCTCCCCGTTGACCGGGTTGACCGCGTGCACGCCAAGCGCCAGGCCCTCCTTCTCGACCTCGGTCGACTGCCGCTCGATCTCGCTCTTGCGGTTCGCGCGCTCAGCGAAGGCGTCGAACTCGGCCGCCACACCGCCGAGCTCGGCCCAGTCCCGGGCGCGGGGATGCTCGGGCGCGACGACGAAGAACGTCGCCCCGAACAGCGTGTCGGGACGGGTCGTGTAGACCGTGATCTCCTCGCCGGTCTCGGCGATCGCGAACGTGACGTTGGCGCCTTCGCTGCGGCCGATCCAGTTGCGCTGCAGCGCGAGCACACGGTCGGGCCAGGTGTCCTCGAGCGCCTCCATGTCGTCAAGCAGGCGCTGGGCGAAGTCGGTGATCGCGAAGAACCACTGCGTCAGCGGCTTCTTCGTGACCTCGGTGTCGCAGTACTCACACGCGCCGTTCTTGACCTGCTCGTTGGCGAGCACCGTCTGACACGAGGGGCACCAGTTGACGTTCGCGTCCTTGCGGTACGCCCAGCCGGCGTGGAACAGCTGCAGGAAGATCCACTGGGTCCACCGGTAGTACTCGGGATCGGAGGTGTGCAGGCGCCGCGACCAGTCCCAGGCGAGGCCGAGCCGGCGCATGGTGGCGGCCTGCGTCTCGATGTTGTCGTAGGTCCACTCGCGCGGATCGATCCCTCGGCGGATCGCCGCGTTCTCGGCGTTGAGGCCGAAGGAGTCCCAGCCGATCGGGTTCATGACCTCGTGGCCGCGCAGGCGCTGGTAGCGGGCGACCGCGTCGGCGAGGCTGAACGCCTCGACGTGGCCCATGTGCAGGTCCCCGGAGGGGTAGGGGAACATGTGCAGCGCGTAGAACAGCGGCCGGCCGCTGTGCTCGTCGGCGACGAACAGACCGTCGCGCTCCCACGCCTGCTGCCAGCGGGTCTCGATCTCTGCGGGGTCGTAGCCGGTGGCCACGTGCTCCTCCTCGGCTGCTCGGGCTCGCGCTCGGTGCGGCCGCCTCACGACCGCCGTCGCATCGGGATGTCCGAGCAGTGTAGCGAGCGCGCGCCCCGCGCCCGGCCGGCGGCTGGACCGCGCTGCGGGCGCCAGGAGCAACATCGGACCCGGCTCGTGGCGACGCCGCTGCCGGATGTCCCCGCCCGGGCCCGAGGGTCGTACGCTGCGCGTTCCTCCGAGCCGATGCGGTAGTCGGCCGCCCAGCGGATGCCCTTGCGCTGGCCGTTGCGGGGCGGCGCCACCCGCAAGTGCGCGGCACGCAGAGGAACGTCAGCCACGGGCACCAGGTAGACCTCGTCGAGCTCGGGACTGAAGACCCCGAAGAAGTCGATCTGACCCCGGTAGTCCTTTGGTTCGTTGTTCGTGTTGCTGCAGACCCGGAACCAGACCACGTCACCGATGACGCGGCTGGTCTTGCACTGCACCCGGTGCAGACCACTGACGTCCTCGAAGACGAGGTCCGCGCGCGCATGCGCGCTGAAGAGGGGGATGTAGACCTGCTTGCCATCCATGATCAGCGCACGGGCAATCGCTGCCTCCGCACGGGCACCGATCTCGGAAGGGGTGGAGTGCACATGCATGACCCGACGATACGCCGGGGGTGCGACAACCGGTCCGGGTGGAGCTGAGGGGACTCGAACCCCTGGCCTACGCCATGCCATGGCGTCGCTCTACCACCTGAGCTACAGCCCCGGGAAGCGACCGCGAGTGTAGCGTCGGCCCTGTTGCCCTGCCAGCGCGTCGCGAGCACGGTCCCAGCCGGTGCCTGTGCGTGTCCCGAAGGGCCACCTGGAGCCGAGCACGCACGCGGCACGCGGTCCATGGTGCACCGCTCCGCGGCTGTGCGGTTGGCCTCGCTGTCGCCGGCGACGCGCGTGTGGACGGCCAGCGGCAGGCTCCCGACCTGTCACAGCCTGGCGGGACAATGACGGACATGGATGTCCTCTCATGCGATCAAGGAGACCGCCATGCGTCATTGTGCCGTGCCCCACTGCCCGAACCCGTCCGCGACGCGCGGCTGGTGCGCCGGCCACTACACCCGCTGGCTGCGCACCGGCGACGTGCGGGCCGACGAGCCGCTGGGCGGCGAGCCCAAGGCCGCCGCCTGCGCCGTCTCGCACTGCCCACGCCCGCCGTACGCCCGGGGCTGGTGCTCCATGCACCACAAGCGCTGGCTCCGCCACGGCGACCCCCAGGCGGACCGTCCGAAGCGCGGCACCCAGCAGCGGGTCTGCACGGTCGAGCCGTGCTCGAACCCCGTCGACGCCCGCGGCCTGTGCCACGGTCACTACCAGCGCCTGCTGCGCTCCGGCGAGGTTGCAGCCGGGACACCCTTCCGCGGGCGGAGCAGCAGACGCCAGTGCACGGTCGTGAGCGACGGAGAACGCTGCGAGCGGCCCCTGTACGCTCGGTCGCTGTGCGCAGCGCACTACAGCCGCTGGCACAAGCACGGTGACGTTCAGGCTGACATCCCGATCCGGGGTAACGGCTGCCTGTCCCACGGCTACCGCAAGGTCTGCGTGCCAAGAGAGCTGCTTCACCTGACGAACGGCGACACCTATGTGACCGAACACCGGCTTGTCATGGCCATGCATCTCGGGCGCCCGCTCGAACCCGACGAGACCGTCCATCACATCAACGGGGTGCGCACGGACAACCGACTGGAACACCTCGAGCTGTGGTCAACCGCCCATCCCAAGGGCCAGCGAGTGGAGGACAAGGTGGAGTTCGCCGTAGAGATCCTGCGCAGGTACACGCCGCAACTGCTGGACCGCAATGCTGTGACAGGATGCTCGACGACTGAGCGGGCACTGCCCCGTAGGACAGCACCCGCTCAGTCCGGAAATGTACCCCCGAGCGGATTTGAACCGCCGTTACCGCCTTGAGAGGGCGGCGTCCTAGGCCGCTAGACGACGGGGGCGTATGCGATTGCGTCTGCTCGCACGGGCGAGCGGGCGCGCTCCGGGGCAAGGACTCGAACCCTGAATAACTG
>SKPY01000246.1 GCA_007119305.1 Nitriliruptorales bacterium | reverse complement strand
TCATCCTCATCGCGGTCATCACGCTCGTGGCGACCGTGTCGGTGTTCACCGGGCTGGACCGGGGCATCCGGCGGCTGTCGCAGGTCAACATCAACCTCGCCGCGTTGCTGCTGCTGTTCGTGGCCATCGCGGGTCCCACGGTGCTCCTGCTGTCGGCCTACGTGGAGAACCTCGGCCAGTACGTCTTCAACTTCGTCGACACGCTGTTCTGGGCCGGCACCTACGAGGGGCAGGAGTGGCTCGGCTGGTGGACGATCTTCTACTGGGCCTGGTGGATCTCCTGGGCGCCGTTCGTCGGCATGTTCATCGCGCGGATCTCCCGCGGCCGGACGATCCGCGAGTTCGTGCTCGGCGTGCTGTTCGTCCCGGCCCTCGTGTCGTTCGCCTGGTTCACGGTCTTCGGCAACACCGCGATCAACATGGAGGCCGAGGGTGTCGCCGACATCGCGGGACCGACCGGCGAGGGTGCCGAGTTCGCCCTGTTCGCCCTCCTCGAGCAGTTCCCTCTCGTCGGGCTGACGTCGACCATCGCGATCCTCGTCATCGCGATCTTCTTCGTCACGAGCTCGGACTCGGGCTCGTTCGTGATCGACATGATCGCCTCGGGCGGCTCCGTGGACCCGCCGCGCAGCCACCGCGTGTTCTGGGCCATCTCCGAGGGTGTCGTGGCCGCGATCCTGCTGCTGGCCGGAGGCCTGGGTGCCCTGCAAGCCGGGGCGATCTCCACCGGGTTGCCGTTCACCGTCGTGCTGCTCGTGGTGATGGTCGGCCTGTGGAAGGGCTTGCACGGTGAACGCCAGGGGTTGCGCCTGGCCGAGGTCGCCGGCCGCAAGCTCACGAGCGACGGCGAGGGGGCGCGGTCCGCCACCGGGCCGGGCGAGGACCGCCCGCAACCTGAGCCACCAGCACGCGACGCGTAGGAAGGATGGGTCATGACGCAACAGATCGTCGTCGGGGTGGACGCCTCTCCGCCGTCGGTGGACGCGCTGCGCAGGGCGGTTGAGGAGGCCCGCTGGCGGGATGCACCCCTCGAGGTCGTCTACGTCTTCTCCCCGCCCGAGCCCGTCGCTGCGTGGCCGGTCCTGCCGGAGCACGGCAGCGACAAGGTGGACATCGAGGCCGAGCGACGCAAGGCGCATGAGCGCCTGGACGCGTGGCTGAAGGAGGTCGAGGTCGACCTGTCCGGCGTCGAGGTCACCGCGGTGGTCGTCGCCGACAAGAAGCCCTCCCGTGTGCTGGTGGAGCGTTCCGGGGATGCGGAGCTGATCGTGGTCGGTTCGCGCGGCCGGGGCGGTTTCGCCGGGTTGCGGCTCGGATCGGTCAGCGAGCAGGTGACCCGCCATGCGCTCTGCCCGGTCCTGGTCGTGCGCGAGCACGAGCGGGCGAAGAAGTAGCCGGCGGCGGGCGCTCGCAGGGTCCACGGCGATGCGGCTCGTGATCGCGCGCTGCTCCGTCGACTACGCGGGGCGCCTGACCGCCCACCTCCCGCCGGCGGTGCGGGTGATCATGGTCAAAGCGGACGGTTGCGTGGCGGTGCACGCCGACGGGGGCGCCTACAAGCCGCTGAACTGGATGAACGCACCGAACACGCTGTTGGAGGAGGACGGTCGCTGGACCGTGACCAACCCCAAAGGTGAGACCCTGACGATCACCTTCGACGAGGTCGTGCTCGATCTCGACCATGCCCTGGGCGCCGACCCCGGCCTCACGAAGGACGGCGTCGAGGCGCATCTCCAGGAGCTGCTCGCGGAGCATCCCTCCACCCTGGAGGAGCAGCTGGCGCTCGTGCGTCGCGAGTACCCCACCGGCATCGGCCCGGTCGATCTGCTCTGCCGGGACGCGGACGGCGCAGCGGTCGCCATCGAGATCAAGCGCCGAGGGGAGATCGACGGCGTCGAGCAGCTCACCCGCTACCTCGAGCGGCTCAACCGCGACCCGCTGCTGCGGCCGGTCCGGGGGGTCCTCGCGGCGCAGCAGATCAAGCCGCAAGCACGGGTGCTCGCCGAGGAGCGGGGCATCGCCTGCGTCGAGGTCGACTACGACGCGCTGCGCGGGCTGGAGTCCGACGAGCTGAGGCTGTTCTAGGCGCCCGGCGGCCTCAGCCGTCGCTGCCGGAGCTGCGGTCGACCCGGTAGCGCAGGAAGAGCTCGCCGTCGTGCTCGACGAGCGTGAGCAGCTGCAGCCCGACCGGCGCTGACAACGTCCCGACCAGCCCGAGGGCGTCCCGGCCGCGCACCGCAGGCGCCAGCGTGACGCACAGCTCGTCGACGAGGCCGGCCTGCAGCAGAGCTGCGTTCAGGGTGGGACCCCCTTCGCAGAGGATGTGGTGGACGCCCAGCTGCGCGCGCAGGGCCCGCAGGCCTGCAGGGAGATCGATGTCCTCGGCGCCCGCGACGAGCACACGGCCGCCGGCACGCTCGAGCGCGACGCGGCGGGCCGCATCCGCAGCAGCGGACGTCAGCACGACCGTGGCGCTCTCGGCCTCGGCGAACAGCGGGGCGTCGTGGTCGAGCTCGAGCGAGCGTGACACCACTACGATCGGCGCGGGGGCGGCGCGCCCGTCCGCGCTCCGGCGGGTGGCGAGCTCGCGGCCGAGGCGATGGGGGCGGTAGCCCTCCGCACGGACGGTGCCCGCCCCCACGAGGATCGCGTCGGCGTGAGCCCGCAACATGCGGAACAGCGCACGATCACCTGCTCCTGCCAGACCCCCCGAGCGCCCGGCGGCATCGGTGACCGCGCCGTCGAGGCTCGTCACCATGTTGATCCGCAGGTTCGGGTCGCCGCCACCAGCCGGGCGGTAGAGCGCGTAGAGGTCGATGTCTTCGGCGGCGTGGGGCAGCAGCTGGCGCATGCGCCGCACGCTACCGGTCACGCTAGCCTCATGCCGATGACGGCCGCTCGCTTCCGCACGCTGCTGCTCAGCTGGTTCACCGAGGCACGCCGGCCCCTTGGGTGGCGGGCCACACGCGACCCCTACGCCATCCTGGTCAGCGAGTTCATGCTGCAGCAGACGCAGGCTGCCCGTGTCGAGCCCGCGTGGCGTGCCTTCCTCGCACGCTTCCCGACGGTGGCGGAGCTGGCCCGTGCGCCCACGGCTGCGGTCGTGGCCGCCTGGCAGGGGCTGGGCTACAACCGCCGCGCGGTGAACCTCCACTGGACCGCCCGCAGGATCGTGTCCGTGCACGACGGACGGGTCCCGGACGACCTCGCCGCGCTGCGTGCGCTGCCCGGCGTCGGCGACTACACCGCACGGGCGGTGCTCGCCTTTGCCTTCGGGCACGCCGCCGCACCCGTCGACACGAACGTCGCGCGCGTCCTCACCCGCGCGGTGGCGGGCCAGCCTCTGACGCGGGCGCCCGCCCAGGCGCTGGCGGACAGCCTGGTGCCGCCCGGCCGCCCGGCCGAGTGGAGCAGCGCGCTCATG
>SKPY01000260.1 GCA_007119305.1 Nitriliruptorales bacterium | reverse complement strand
GTGAGGCTCACCTCGCGGATGACGTCGTAGTCGAACGACGCCCCGCCGGCGGCGAAGTACAGGTAGAGGATGCCGACGAGCATGAGCAGCCCGCCGATGACCGTGTAGAGGAAGAACTTGAACGCCGCGTAGCGCCGGTTGCCCGAGCCCCAGATGCCGATGAGCGCGTACATCGGGACGAGCATGGCCTCGAAGAACACGTAGAACAGGATGAGGTCGAGCGCGACGAACACCCCGACCATCGCCGCCTGCATCACGAGCAGCGCCGCGAAGAAGCCCTTCGCGCGGTCGACGTGCTCCCAGGCGGCGAGCACCGCGAGCGGCATGATGAAGGTGGTGAGCAGCACGAGGAACAGCGACAGGCCGTCGACCCCGAGCCGGTAGGTGATGCCCCATTCGGGGATCCAGGCCACCTGCTCGGTGAGCTGGAACCCGGGCTCTCCGGCCGTGAACGCCGCGAGCACCGCCAGCGACACCCCGAACGCCACGACGGTCCCGGCCAGCGCGACGGCGCGGATGGCGCCCCGCTGCTCCTGGGGCAGGAGCGCGATGACGAGCGCCGCCAGCGCCGGCACGACGATCAGCGTGGTGAGCAACGGCAGCCCCTCCATCAGCCCCACATCCCCGCGACCAGCGTCGGGCCGAACATCACGATGACCACGAGCAGGGTGCCGGCGAGGACCGCGAGCGCGTAGCTGCGCACGTACCCGGTCTGGAGGCGGCGACCGACCGTGCCCAGCCCGGCGGTCGCCCTGGCGACGCCGTTCACCGCGCCATCGACCACCCGGTTGTCGAACGTGGTGAGGCCGCGGGCGACGCGCTCACCGGGGTGCGCGATCGTCGTCTGGTAGAGCTCGTCGACGTAGAAGCGCTCGAGCGCCCAGCGCTGGGCCTGCGGCCAGTACGCCTCGGCCACCCCCGGCACGAGCGCGCGCCGGCCGTAGACGAGCCAGGCGGCCGCGAGGCCGGCGAGCCCGACGATGACGGCGACGGCGAGCAGCGTGGCGTGCGGCAGGAACTCCACCCGGGGCTCGAACGCGACCACGCTCGGGCCGAGCCAGCGGTGCAGCCAGCCGGTCTCCGGGTCGAGGTTGATGAGGCCGCCGGCGGCGCTGGCGAGCGCCAGCAGCACGAGGGGGATGGTCATCGTCGCCGGCGACTCGTGGGGGTGGGGCCGGGGGTCGAGCTCCTGCCAGCGGGGCCGGCCGAGGAAGACGAGCACGAACCAGCGGCCCATGTAGAACGCCGTGAGCCCGGCCGTGGCGATCCCGATGATCCAGATCGCCTGCCCGCCGGGGGTGTCCGCCGCGGCGGCGAGGATCTCCTCCTTGGAGAAGAACCCGCTCGTGAGCGGGAAGCCGGCGATGGCGAGGACCGCGACCGCGCTCGTGCCGGCGGTGACGGGCAGCTTGCGCCACAGCCCGCCCATCAGGGTGACGTCGGTCTGGTTGGCGAGGGCGTGCATGACGCTGCCGGCTGCGAGGAACAGCAGCGCCTTGAAGAACCCGTGGGTGAGCAGGTGGAAGATCCCGGCGGTGTAGGCGCCCACCCCGACACCGACGAACATGTAGCCGAGCTGGCTCACGGTCGAGTAGGCGAGAATCTTCTTGATGTCGCGCTGGGCCAGCGCGATCAGGGCGGCGAGCAGCGCGGTCGCGATGCCGATCCAGGCGACGAGCATCCCCACGTCGGGCACGAGCGCGTAGATCGGCGAGGTGCGGGCGATGAGGTACACCCCGGCCGTGACCATGGTGGCCGCGTGGATCAGTGCGCTCACCGGCGTCGGCCCGGCCATGGCGTCCGGCAGCCACACGTACAGGGGGATCTGCGCGCTCTTGCCGGTCGCGGCGATGAGCAGCAGGATGCCGACCACGACCGCCGTGCCGCCCGCGAGCGCGTCCGCCTGCGGCAGCACCTCGACGAACGACAGCGACCCGACCGCGGCGAACACCACGAACATCGCGATCATGAAGCCGACGTCACCGACGCGGTTGACGACGAACGCCTTCTTCGCAGCGCTCGCGTACTCGGGGTCGGAGAACCAGAAGCCGATCAGCAGGTAGCTGCACAACCCCACCAGCTCCCAGCCGACGAACAGCGTGAGCAGGCTCTCGCCGAGCACGAGCACGAGCATCGAGGCGAGGAACAGGTTCAGGTAGGCGAAGTAGACGTGGAAGCGCTCGTCGCCGGCCATGTAGCCGAGCGAGTAGACGTGGATGAGCAGACCAACACCCGTGACGAGCAGGAGCATGACGCTCGCGAGCGGGTCGACGAGCAGGCTCCAGCTGACCTCCAGGTCGCCCGCGACGATCCAGGTGGCGACCTCGCTGGTGAACACCCGGGCGTCCTCCGGCTGCCGGAAGAGGTAGGCGAAGGTCGCGGTCGAGACCACCGCGGCGAAGCCGGCGACCGCGACCGCGATCCAGCCGGACGCAGCGCCCAGCCGGCGACCGAACAGCAGCAGGAACGCCGCCGACAGCGCGGGGACGACGGGCAAGAGCCACGCCCACGCCACGGCCGAACCAGCCGGGGCGGCCTGGGCTCCGGCGATCTGCGTGCCCTCGAGGGCGGCGAGCAGCGGCGTCATCGGCTCACGCCCTCAACGCGTCGATCTCGTCGGCGTCCGTCGACGCCTTCAGGCGGAACAGGTTGACGATGATCGCAAGGCCCACGGTGACCTCGGCGGCGGCGACCACCATGACGAAGAAGGCGATGATCTGCCCGTCGATGTGGCCGTGGACGCGGGCGAAGGTCACGAGCGTGAGGTTGACCGCGTTGAGCATGAGCTCGACGCACATGAACATGACGATCGCGCTGCGGCGGATCAGCACGCCGACGGCACCCACGGAGAAGAGGGCGGCCGCGAGGATGAGGTAGTAGCCGGCGGGCACGCTCATCGCTCGTCACCCTCCTCGAGCGCAGCCGACGGCGCGTCGGCGGCCCTGCCCTCGCTCGCGGGCTCCTCGCCGTCGCCCGGCTCCCGCTCGGGGATGGGGTCGACGAGCTCCTCGGGCGGCTCGGAGCGCTTGCCGAGGATGATGGCGCCGATCGCGGCGATGACGAGCAGGACGGCGACGACCTCGAACGGCCACACGTAGTCGGTGAACAGGGGCTCGCCGACGGCGCGCACGTTGCCTTCCTCGTTGACCGCGGCGAGGCCGACGCATGGCCGGCCGTCGACGCCCGCCTCGGCCTGCACCCCGCACACGGAGCCGGGCCCGAGGTAGGGGGCCGCGGTCGTCGCGGCGATCCCGACGAACAGCAGCGCGCCGAGGGCGATGGCGATCGGCTTCTGCCCTCGGATCCGTCCAGACAGCGGCTCGCCGCGGGACACGCCGACGAGCATGAGCACGAACAGGAACAGCACCATGATCGCGCCGCCGTAGACGATGATCTGCACGACCGCGAGGAACTGGGCCTCGAGCACCGCGT
>SKPY01000075.1 GCA_007119305.1 Nitriliruptorales bacterium | reverse complement strand
CGGGAGCCGGATGCGTCCCGTTGGTGCTGGGGCCGCCGCCGACGTCGGACCGTGGGTTGGTGAACGGCTGCACGCTTCTCGCTTTCGTCGTTCCGATCGATGCAACTACGTCGCGCTTGGCTCCCACAGCGCATGACGGCTGGTCGGTACGCCGACCCTCGCCGCTCCATGGTGGCACCTTGGCCTCTCAGCGGCCATTCTGCCGGACGGAGCGGGCGAGGTCACGGGCGCACGCGTGGGCCGCAGCGCCTCGGTCACCGCCACAGCCGCCTTCCGGTAGGTGGGAACGGCCGCGCGGACCCGGAACACCTGGTAGTCGCAGGCCTCGAGCGCGTCGAGGATGCCGCCGTAGAGACGGTGCGCGGCGCGGATGCAGCGCTGGCTCGCGGGCGGCAGGTATGCCCACCCCTGCTCGGCCCGCCGGTACAGTGCCCGCGTGCGGGCGATCTCGAAGGCCAGCAGGTTGCGGAAGCGCGGGCCGACGTGCCGGGCGTGAAAGTCCCACTCGGTCACCCCGAAGCGCTCCAGGTCCTCGAGCGGCAGGTAGATGCGACCGCGGTCCCAGTCCTCGGCGACGTCGCGCAGGAAGTTCGACAGCTGGAACGCGACGCCGAGGTCCAGCGCGCGCTCACGCGCTGCGGCGGGCGCTCCCAGCACGGGCAGCATCATCGAGCCGATGACGCCTGCTGAGCCGTACATGTAGCCGTACAGGTCGTCGTAGGTTGCGTAGCGGGTGACCGTGAGGTCGGCTGCCATGGCCGCGAGGAAGGCTCGGAGGTCATCGTGTCGGATCCGCAGCACGGCCACCGTGTGCGCCACGGCGTGGAGCACAGGCTCGGTGCTCCACCCCGTGGCGAGCGCGGCCAGGGCCTGGGCGCTCCACTGCTCGAGGGCTGCCCGCCGCCGCGTGGCGTCCCAGTCCAACCCCAGGTGGTCGACGAGGTCGTCGGCGTAGCGGGCGAACCCGTAGAGCGCATGCACGTGGTGGCGCCGGTCGGGGGGCAGCAACCGGGTCGCGAGGTAGTAGGTGCGCCCGTGGGCGGCGTGGAGACGGCGGCAGACCTCGTAGGCGTCCTGCAGGCGCGTGCGCGCAGCGCACCCCCGAGGCGCGGTGTCGCGCACGAGCCGTGGCGCCGGCGCCGGGTGCCGGTACCCGCCGGCAGCGTACGGATCCGTGCGCACCGGCGGCGCGACCGCAGCGCTCATCGGCGTCCCCCCGCGGGCACACGCTGGCCGCCGAGCAGCGTCTGGGCGCGCTCGGCGGCGAGCTTGCCGGAGACGAGCACCATCGGCACCCCCACCCCGGGGACGGTCCCGGAGCCGGTGAAGACGACCCCGCCGACCTTCGGCGCGACGTTGGCGGGCCGGAACGGCCCGGTCTGGACGAAGTGGTGGCTCGCGGCGAACGGCGTCCCCGCCGCCATGCCCGCACGCGCCCAGTCCGCCGGGGTGACGACCGCGCTCGTGACCGTCGCGGCGTTGACCCGGCCGTAGCCGGCCCGCTCGAGGCGCTCCTGGGCCGCCTGGAGCTCCGCCGCGGCGCGCGCGTCCCAGTCCAGCGGCGCGGTCTGCAGGTTGGGGCACGGCAGCAGGTAGAACCCGACCGCGCCACCGGGCGGTGCCAGCGCCGGGTCGGTCAGGGTCGGCACCGACAGGAACCACGACGGGTCCCCCTGTGGTCGTCCCGCCAGGATGTCGTCGAAGCCCGCGCGGTAGTTGCGCGCGAAGTGGATGTTGTGATGGGCGGCGCCGTCCAGCGGGCGGTCCAACCCGAGGTGCACGACGACGCAGGAGGGCGAGTAGCGCAGCCGGTGCACGCGGCGCGGAGCCGCCGCGGCCGGCAGCAGGTCATGGTAGGCCACCGGCAGATCGGGGTTCAGCACCACCACGTCGGCCGGGACCCGCTCACCGCCGGCGGTGCGGACCGCCACGGCGCGTCCGCCGGCGACCTCCACCTGCGTGACCGGCGTCGACAGCCGCAGGTCCACCCCGGCGCGCACGGCCAGGCCGGCGAGGGCCGCCGCGACCGCGTGCACGCCGCCGCGCACGCCGTACACGCCCCGGATCATGTCCATGTAGGCGATCACCGCGTAGACGCCCAGCGCCCGGTAGGGGCTCATCCCCGCGTACATCGCCTGGAACGTGAACAGCCGGATGAGCCGCCAGTCGGTGAGGTGGCTGGCCACGAGCGGATGCAGACGCCGAAACCCGCCCAGGCGCGCGAGCCGTGCCATCTGCGTGGGCCGCGCAAGCGCGAGCGCGGACGTGAAGTTGCGGTCGATGAACGTGCCGAACTCCGCCTCGTACAGCGCTTCCAGGCGCGCGGCGAGGCGCCGGAGCCGGTCGGCTTCCGCAGCCCCGCAGGTCGCGTGCACCTCGGCCGCGAAGGCCTCGAGCGAGCCGCGGACGGCGAGCTCCGAGCCGTCGTGGAACACCGCCCGGTAGGCGGGGTCGAGCCGGACGAGCGCGAGATGGTCGCGGCGCTCCTCACCCGCCACCGCGAAGAGCTCGTCGAGCAGCTCGGGCATGGTGAGCACGCTCGGGCCCGTATCGAAGGCGAAGCCAGCCTGCTCCAGCCGGCCGGCCCGCCCACCCGCGACGGCCTCGCGCTCCAGCACGGTGACGTCGCAGCCGCCGGCGGCCAGCCGGACGGCAGCCGCGAGCCCACCGAAGCCCGCCCCCACCACCACGACCCGTCTGCGCATCAAAGCCGTCAGCCCTCCCGGTGCAGCGCGAGGTCTGCGAGCTGCTCGAGCGCCGTACGCGCGGTCCGGTCGACCGGCGCCAGGGCCCGGCGAGCGCGCTCGTGCTGGCGTTCCAGGTAGCGCTCGACCGCGTGCAGCGCGCCGCTGCGCAACACGATGTCGCGGGCCCGGTCGGCGGTGTCGTCGTCCACGTCAGGATCGCCCAGCATGCCCGCAAGCGCGTCGCGCTGTGCCGGCTCCGCGAGCTCGAGCGCGCGGAGCACGAGCATGGTGCGCTTACCCTCACGCAGATCCTCGGCGGCGCTCTTGCCGGTCTCGGCGGGGTCGCCGAACAGGCCGAGGATATCGTCGCGCAGCTGGAACGCGATCCCGACCGCGTCGCCGTACGCGCACAGGGCGGCGTCGAGGACCGCCTCCGAGGCCCCCAGGGCAGCGCCGAGCTGCAGGGGCCGGGTGACGGTGTACCGGCCGGACTTCAGCAGCGCCACCCGGAGGCTGTCGGCCTCCGCGGCGTCGGTGCTGCCCGCGAGGCGCAGGTCGAGGTACTGGCCGGCCATCACCTCGGTGCGCAGCCGGGTGAACACCGCTCGCGCGCGGCTGATCGCACCGGCGTCGACCGGGGCGGCGTCGAGCAGCTGGTCGGCCCACACGAACGCGAGGTCGCCGGCGAGGATCGCGCCCCCGATGCCGAACCAGGCGGGATCGCCCACGAGGCCCTCGTCGCCGTGCACCGCCGCGAGCGCCTCGTGCACGGTCGGACGTCCGCGCCGGGTGGCGCTGCGGTCCATGACGTCGTCGTGGATGAGCGCGAAGTTGTGCAGCAGCTCGACCGCGGCGGCGGGCTGCAGAACCCCCTCGTCGTGCTCCGCACCGGTGGCGCGGTGGCCCCAGTACACGAACGCCGGGCGCAGGCGCTTGCCGCCGGCCAGGACGAACTCGCGGATCTCCGTGCCGATGCGCTCGAGCGTGCCGTCGATCTCGGCGAGCTCGCCCACGCGAGCGGCCAGGAACTCGTCGAGCAGCGCCTGCAGGGGGGCGCCGACCGGCTCCAGGGCCGGGCAGCCGGCCGCGCGTGCGGCGGTGCGCATCCCGGGGTTGGCTTGTGTGGCAGACCCGAGCATCTTGCCCCTCGTCATGTGCTGGAGGCTACCGTCCCGGCACCCGGCCTGTCCGGTGGACCTGGGCCGGATGTTAGCACAAGTTAGTCGACAATAGTGCGGCGGCCCGCGCCACGTTCCGCAGCCCTTCACTCCGCGGCGAGCCGCTCCCGCAGGAGCTTGTTGGCCAGCTGGGGGTTCGCCTTGCCCTGGGTGGCCCGCATCACCCCACCCACGAGCGCACCGATGGCCTTTGCGTTGCCCTGGCGGACCTCCTCGGCGGCCTCGGCGTTGTCGGCGATGACCTGGTCGCAGACCGCCGCGAGCTCGGCCTCGTCCGACAGCTGCTCGAGCCCGCGCTCGGCGACGACCTCGCGGGGTGTGCCGCCGCCCTCGAGCACGTCGGTGAGCACCTCGCGCGCGAGCTTCTTCGACAGCGTCCCGTCGGCCACCAGCGCGAGCAGCTCGGCCAGGTGCACGCCCGCAAGCGCGCGGGCGGGGTCAGCGTCGCGCTCCCCCGCCCACGCGACGACCTCGTTGGTCAACCAGTTCGTGGCCTCACCGGCCTCTGCGCCCGCCTCGACCGCCTCCTCGAGGACCGCGACGAGACCGGCGCCGGCCAGCACGGCCACCTGCTCCCGCGACAGCCCATGGACCTCCATGAGCCGCGCGCGCGTCACGGCCGGCAGCTCCGGCAGGCTGGCCCGGATCTCCTCGATCCAGGCGGGATCGGGCTCGATGGGCACGAGGTCGGGGTCGGGGAAGTAGCGGTAGTCCTCGGTGGTCTCCTTCGTCCGCAGGGTGTAGGTGCGGCCACCGTCCTCGTCCCAGTGGCGGGTCTCCTGGACGACCTCGCCGCCGTCCTCGAGGTGGGTGACCTGGCGCTCGATCTCGTAGGCGACGGCGCGCCGCAGACTGCGCAGGCTGTTCAGGTTCTTCACCTCAGCTCGGGTGCCGTAGGCCCCCGAGCCCCGGGGGCGGATCGACACGTTGGCGTCGCAGCGCATCGAGCCTTCCTCGAGCTTCGCGTCGCTGATGCCCAGCGCGAGGACGATGGCGCGCAGCTCAGCGACGTAGGCGGCGGCCTCCTCCGCCGAGCGGATGTCGGGCTCGGAGACGATCTCGAGCAACGGGATGCCGGCCCGGTTGTAGTCCACGAGCGAGTACTCGGCGCCGTGCAGCCGGCCCGTCGCTCCGATGTGCAGGCTCTTGCCGGTGTCCTCTTCCATGTGGACGCGGGTGATGCCGACCGTCGTGGTGCCCGTGTCGGTGCTGACCTCGAGCGCCCCGCCCCGGCAGATGGGCACGTCGTACTGGGAGATCTGGTAGTTCTTCGGCATGTCGGGATAGAAGTAGTTCTTGCGGTGGAACTGGCTGGACGGGGCGATGTCGCAGCCGAGCGCCAGGCCGAGGCGGATGGCGCTCTCCACGGCACCACGGTTCGTGACCGGCAGCGTGCCGGGCTGACCGAGGCACACCGGGCACGTGCGAGTGTTCGGCGCGCCGCCGAAGTCCGTCGAGCAGCCGCAGAACATCTTCGTCGCCGTCGCCAGCTCGACGTGAACCTCGAGGCCGATGACAGCCTCCCAGGCTTCCTCGGCGGGCGCGGCACGGGGCGTGTCGGTCACTGCGCTCCTCCTAGGCAGCAGCCGGGGCCTCGAGCGCCTCCGGCCCTCGCGGGGTCGTCGCGAACCCGACGGCCGCCTCGAGCGCCCGGGCGACGCGCAGCATCACGGGCTCGTCGAGCATCGGCGCCATGAGCTGCAGCCCGACGGGCAGGCCGTCGTCGTCGAGGCCGACGGGCAGGTTCATGGCCGGGATGCCCGCGAGGCTCGCCGGCACCGAGTAGATGTCGTTCAAGTACATCGCGAGCGGATCGTCGGTCTTCGCGCCGAGCGGGAACGCGGCCGTCGGGGCGGTCGGGCCGACGATCACGTCGCAGTTCGCGAAGACCGCGTCGAAGTCGCGCGCGATCAGCGTGCGCACCCGCTGCGCCTGGGCGTAGTAGGCGTCGTAGTAGCCCGCCGACAGCGCGTACGTGCCGATCATCAGCCGGCGCTTGACCTCCGTGCCGAAGCCGGCGCCGCGGGTGGCGGCCATCATCGCGGCGCTCGTCGCCCCCTCCTCGCGCAGGCCGTAGCGCACGCCGTCGTAGCGCGCGAGGTTGCTCGAGCACTCGCTGGGGGCGATGAGGTAGTACGCCGGCAGGCCGTAGGGTGCGTGCGGCAGGCTTACCTCGACGACGTCCGCGCCCAGCCCGGCGAGGCGCTCGACGGCTTCGGTGACCCGGGTGCGCACGCCCGCTTCGAGCCCGTCGCCGAAGAACTCCGCCACCACCCCGACCCGCAGGCCGTCGGCTCCGTCGTCGAGGCCGGCGAGCAGGTTCGGCGGCGGCTTCGGGATGGACGTCGAATCCCGCGGGTCGGGCCGGGCGATCACCGTGAGCAGTTCCGCGGCGTCCACGACAGTGCGGGCGAACGGACCGATCTGGTCGAGGGACGAGGCGAACGCGATGAGCCCGTAGCGGCTGACGAGGCCGTACGTGGGCTTCACTCCCACCAGCCCGCACAGCGACGCCGGTTGCCGGATCGACCCGCCGGTGTCCGTGCCGAGCGCGAGCGGGGCCTGAAAGGCCGCGACCGCAGCCGCCGAGCCGCCCGACGACCCGCCGGGCACACGGCCGAGGTCCCACGGGTTGCGGGTCGGGAAGAACGCCGAGTTCTCGCACGACGAGCCCATGGCGAACTCGTCCATGTTCGTCTTGCCGATGATGACGGCGTCGGC
Source organism: Nitriliruptorales bacterium (assembly GCA_007119305.1). Classification (GTDB taxonomy): domain Bacteria; phylum Actinomycetota; class Nitriliruptoria; order Euzebyales; family Egibacteraceae; genus SKPY01. The sequence goes on along the minus strand of SKPY01000075.1, from coordinate 27,064 downwards.
CTCGCGGGCATGGATGACCGCGGTGGCGTCGTAGGGGGGCCGGTAGTCCGCGAGGATCCGCGATCCCGCCGTCGTCTCGACGCCCCGCGTGCACAGCAGGTCCTTCACTGCCAGCGGCACGCCGGCGAGCATGCCGAGGTCCTCACCGGCCGCCCGGCGCCGGTCGATGTCAGCAGCGTGGGCGAGCGCCTCGTCGTCGAGGGTGCGCAGGAAGGCGCCGACCCGCTCGTCGGTGGCGTGAATCCGCTCGAGGTGCGCCGTCGCGACGTCCACCGCGCTCACCTCGCCCGCAGCGACGAGGTCGCGCAGCTCGAGGGCGCTCCTGGTGACGAGGTCGATCACTGCTCGGCCTCCACGATCCGCGGCACGCGGAAGCGCCCGTCCTCGGCTTCGGGGGCGGCGCTGATCGCCTCGTCACGCGGCAGCGACTCCCCCGCGAGGTCCTCCCGCATGACGTTGCGCAGGCCGAAGGGATGACGCATCGGGGGGACGTCTGCGGTGGCGACCTCCCCCACCTGCTCGGCGTAGGCCAGGATGTCCGCCAGCTGCGAGCGCAGCTGTTCCACTGCCTCGTCGCTGAGATCCAGGCGTGCCAGCCGCGCCACGTGGCGCACGTCGTCATCGGAAAGCGTCACCGGCTTCCTCCTTGCAGGTCGCTGTGGCCCTGACGCTACCGCGCGCCCTCCACGCGGCGCCACCGACCCGCCGGCCGGCCGCCTGCGGGGGTGCCGGTCGGTCCGAGCGCGCGTGACCTTCGGCCCTGCCGCGCAGCCCCGCGAGCAACGACCCTTCAGGGAGACCCTGCGGACCTCATGGAGGTGGATGATGAAGCCGAGGACCCGCCAGGAGGAGCTGGAACAGCTGTTGTCGTTCACGCAGTGCCCCTTCTGCGACCACGACCTCGCCACCGGGGAGGGCGCACGCGGCTGCCACTACTACGACTGCCCGTACCTGCCTGAGGCGCTGGACACCCGCTGTCCGACGTGCCTGTACAACTTCGCCACCGACGATCTGGTCCCGGCGTGCGGCGACCCCCCGACCTGCGAGTTCGCGCTCAACGTCGCGCCGCAGCGCCTCGAGGCGCTCGCCTACTGGCTGGAGCACCGCAAGCACTGAGCGCCACCCCCAGTCACCGCAGGCGTCGGGGTCAGGACGGGCCGTGGGCCTGCGCCCAACGGTCGAACGCGCTCCAGAAGGGGTCGACGCCCGGGTGCTGCAAGACCTCGTCCCGGCCAGCGCGTACGAGCACCGCGCCGTGCCGGGCCGGCACGACCTCGCCCACGATCGCGGCGTCGATGCCTTCGGCCTGCAGCGCGGCACCGTAGCCCTCGGCGTGTGCCGGCCGGACGGCGGCGATGAGGGTGCCCTCCGAGATGGCCGCGTACGGGTCGATGCCAACCGCAGCGCACACGGCACGCACCTCAGCGCGCACCGGGATGTCCTCCGCGACGACGCGCAGGCCGTGGCCGCTGGCACCTGCCAGCTCGGCCAGCCCCCCGAGCACGCCCCCCTCGGTGGCGTCGTGCATCGCGGTCACGCCGGCGTCCCGCAAGCCGAACTCCGCCGCGACGCGCGCCTCGGGCACGACGGTCATCGCCTCGAACAGCCCGTCGGCGGCCGCCCAGGCGGCGTGCCCCACGGCCTCGGCGATCGCGTCGGGAAACGTCGCGGCGAACAGCGCCGTCGCCTCGATCGCCGCCCCCTTCGTGACGACGAGGAGATCCCCGACCTGCGCCATCGCCGGCGTGACGTAGGCGTCGTCGGCACCCACCGCCGCGCAGGTCGCCCCGCCCACCATCGGCCAGGCGCAGCCGTCGTAGCGACCGGTGTGGCCTGCGACGACCGCGACCCCGAGGTCGTCACACGCCTGCGACCACGCGAGCCACAGCGCCTCGAGATCCTCGTCGCTCGTGTCGCGCGGCAGGTTGAGGTCCACGGCCAGCCACCGCAGCGGCAAGCCGCTCAGCGCCGCGTCGGAGGCGAGCACGTGCACCGCGAACCACGCGGCCCGCTGCCACCCGTAGGCGGGAACGACGAAGACGGGATCGGCCGTCACCGCGGCGACGCGTCCTGGGCAGAGGCGCACGATCCCCACGTCGACGCCGTAGGCGGGGCCCACGATGACGTCGGGGTCGCGCGCACCGAGATGGCGCAGGATGACCTGCTCGAACACGCGTGCGCCCACCTTGCCTGCCGGGCTCTTCATGGCGTCTGCCTCCTCAGCACCTCCATGACGGTCGCTGACGCGACCGCCACAACCGGATATTCGGAGCATGCGACCGCGGCGCTGGCGCTTGGGTCATGTCAGGTTGTTGCGGCGCGGGCGGCTGCGACGAGCTCCCGCGTGGCCGTGACGGGGTCTGCGGCGCCTGCGACCGCGGAGACGACGGCGATCCCGGCGGCGCCCCGGGCGAGCACGTCGCCGCAGTTGCCCGCCGTAATCCCCCCGATCGCCAAAGTCGGCAACGGTGACGCGGTGACGACCTCGGCCAGGCCGGCCAATCCCACCGGTTGCGCGTCTGGCTTCGTCGCGGTGGACCACACGGTCACGGCCACGTAGTCCGCGCCTGCAGCTGCGGCCGCGTGGGCCTCGCCCGCGGTGGCCACGCTGACGCCGAGCAGGAGGGTGTCCCCGAGGCGGCGCCGCGCGGTCTCCGGGTGGTCGGACTGCCCCAGGTGCACGCCATCCGCGCCGGCCGTGCACGCGACGTCCAGCGCGTTGTTGACGATGAGCAGCCGCCCGGCCGCGTGGCAGCGTTCCGCGAGACGCTCGGCGAGCGGACGCAGCGCGAGCGCATCGAGCTCCGGCCCCCGCAGCTGGATCATGTCCGCGCCACCAGCCAGGGCGGCCGCGCCCACAGCGAGGTGGTCGCGATCGGGCACCAGCCCCGCCGCGGTGACCACGCAGACCACCGGCGGCACGAGTCGCCGCGACCGCAGACGTTGAGCGCCCACGGTGCGGGCCTCACCGCCCCCAGCGCGCATCGAGCCGCCACAGGCCGACCGCCCGCGCGTGCGCCAGGGCGGCTGCCGTCTCCGCGCCCGCAACCGGCCGGGCGAGCTCGGCGTACCGCGGGGTGGACACCACCCGCCATGCCGGGCGGTACTGGTCCATCACGTTCACGTAGGTGTCGCGTGACAGCAGGGCGAGGAACTCGAGGATGCGCCGCGACTCGTCTACCAGGCCCGGCATGACCAGGTGACGGACCAGCAGGCCACGCAGCGCCAGGCCGTCCTCGTCGACCATGAGGTCGCCGACCTGCGCGTGCATCGCGGTGATGACTGCCCGGGCGACGTCGGGGTAGTCGCGCACGCCGAGGTAGCGATGGCAGCTCGCGGGCTCCCAGAGCTTGAAGTCGGGCATGTAGACGTCGACGACCCCGTCGAGCAGCTCGACGCTGCCCAGCCCGTCGTACGCGCTGGTGTTGTAGACCAGCGGAACCCGCAGGCCGGCGTCCACGGCGAGGGGCAGCGCCTCCAGGATCTGCGGCACGACGTGTTCGGGCGTGACGAGGTTCACGTTGTGGCAGCCGCGCTTCTGCAGGTCGAGCATGAGCCCGGCGAGGTCGGTGGCCGTGACGTCCTCACCGATGGCCAGCTGGCTGATCTGGGCGTTCTGGCAGAACACGCACCGCAGGTTGCAGCCCGAGAAGAAGATCGTGCCGGAGCCATGCCGCCCGCGCAGCACCTCCTCCTCGCCGTGGTGCACGCACGCGGAGGCGACCCGCGCCCACCGGCCGATGCGGCAGGCACCGACCTCACCCGCCAGCCGATCGACGTCACGACACGGTCGGGGGCAGACACGGCAGGGCCGCAGGAGCGCTCTGGCCTCCTCGGCCTTGCGCTCCAGCAGACCCTGCTCGTGCGTGCGCAGGTAGGCCGGCGTGAACTCCGCACGCGGCACGACGAACCGACCGCCGCCGTGTGCGGACGCCGGCACCTGCCTGCGCAGCGCCGTGGGTGGAGCCATGCGCCGAGCCTGGAGGCCCGCCCTGGCACTCGACAGGGCTGAACGGGCCATGAGCACAGGGACTGGAGTCCCCCGCCAGCTCCGCGGCTCCACAAGGCTGCACTCGGCCCGGCCCGGCGGGGCCGATGGGCCCTTGCCGCCACGCCTGCGCGTGCCCAAGGCTCAAGGCAAGGCGAGCGAGGAGCGCGCATGGCGACAACGGCAGAGCGCGGCCACCGGGTGCTGCCGGGCACCGCCGGCTGCATCGTCGAGGCCTGGGCGCCGTCCAAGCCCGAGTGCCTTGCACAGGCGGTGCGCGCACTCGTGGAGGCGTTCGCCGATACCTCCTCCGTCGTGACCACCGAGACCCTGACCCTGGTGCTGCCACCGGCCCCCGGGGATGAGCAGCTCTCCGAGCTGCTGGAGCAGGTGCTCGAGCTGCGGGCGCTGCTGCAGGTGGTCCCGGTCGACATCGCCCTCGCCGAGACCGAGGACGGCGGACTCGCGGGTTGCGTGGACGTCGCAGCGCTCGCGGTGGTGCAACCGACGGGAGCAGCGCCGCGGGGGATCACCGGTGCGCAGCTGGAGCTCGACCCCCATGACGGTCTGTGGACCGCCCGCGCGGTGCTCGCACCGTAGCACTGCGCCCGTCACGGGAGTGCGCGCTCGGCAGCGCCGGGGACGAAGCCGCCCGCACGTCCGGGGCGTGGCGTTCAGCGCGCCAGCAGGACCGCGGCTCCTCGCACCCGTCCCCGCGCGAGCGCTTCGAGCGCCACGTCAGCCTCGTCCAGCCCGTACGGGCTCGTGGTCACCCGGACGGGGATCGCCGCGGCCAGGCGCAGGAACTCCTCGCCGTCCGCGCGGGTGTTGGCCGTGACGCTGCGGACGCGGCGCTCGTAGAACAGGTGCCGCTCGTAGCTGAGGGCCGGCACGTCCGTGAGGTGAATCCCCGCGATCGCCAGGGTCCCGCCTCGGTCCAGCGCCTCGAGCGCGGGGAGCACGAGGCCGCCGTCGGGGGCGAACAGCACCGCGGCAGCGAGCGGTTCGGGCGGGGGCGCCGCGGCATCCTGTGCGCTCGCCGCACCGAGGGCGAGCGCCCGCGACCGGGCCCGCGGGTTGCGCGTCAGCACGTGCACGCGCATGCCGCGGTGGACGGCGACCTGCGCCGCGAGATGGGCCGACGCGCCGAACCCGTAGATGCCGAGCGCATCCCCCTGGCCGGCGCCGCTGAGGCGCAGGGCCCGGTAGCCGATGATGCCCGCGCACAGCAGCGGCGCGGCGTGCTCGTCGTCGAACACGCCGTCGAGGCCCGTCAGATCGTAGGCGTAGGCCTCCGGGACCGTGCAGTACTCGGCGAAGCCGCCGTCGGCGTCCCAGGCGGTGAACTCAGGGGCCACGCACAGGTTCTCGCGGCCCGAGCGGCAGAAGCGGCAGCGGTGGCAGGTCCGGCGCAGCCACGGGACGCCGACCCGGGCGCCGGAGGCGAACCGCTCGGCACCCGGCCCGCGGCCCTCGACGGTGCCCACCGCCTCGTGCCCCGGGACCACCCCGGGCCGCCGGGGCGGCAGATCGCCCTCAGCGAGGTGCAGGTCAGTGCGGCACACCCCGCACGCGCGCACCCGCACGCGCACCTCCCCGGGACCCGGGTCGGGCACAGCACGCTCGACCGCCCGCAGCGGCCTGCGCTCGATCGGAGCGGGGTCAACCACCGCCCACGCACGCACACCAGACCCCTATGCCTCGGCCAGCTCCCCCGTCTCCAGCAGCTTCACGAACGCGGCCTCGTCGATGACCGGCACGTCGAGGGCCCGCGCCTTGTCCACCTTGGTGCCCGGGTCAGCGCCGGCCACGACGACGGAGGTCTTCTTCGACACGCTCGAGGTGACCTTGCCGCCCCGGTCCTCGACCTGCTCCTTCGCCTCGTCGCGGGTGAAGCCCTCGAGGCCCCCGGTGAGCACGACCGTCCAGCCCTCCAGCGTGCTCGCGCCGCGGGCGACGTCGGTGTCGGTGCGCACGCCGGAGTCGACGAGCTTGTCGACGAGCGCCGCGTTGCGCTCGTTGTCGAAGAACGCGCGCACCGCACGCGCGACGATCGGGCCGATGCCGCTGACGGCCTCGATGGCCTCGGCGTCTGCCGCCCGCAGGCGCTCGAGGTCTCCGAAGGCCCGAGCGAGCAGGCGCGCCACGGTGCCGCCGACGTGGCGGATGTTCAGCGCCACCAAGAGGCGCTCGAGCGGCTGCGTCTTGCTCGCCTCGATGCCGGCGAGCAGGTTGTCGGCCTTGCGCTCGCCGAAGCGGTCGAGCGCGAGCAGCGCCTCGCGGTCGAGGTGGTAGATGTCGGCGAGGTCCTGCACGAGGCCTTCGTCCAGCAGCTGCTTCGTCGTCTCGTACCCCAGGCCCTCGATGTCCATCGCCCCGCGTGACGCGAAGTGAGCGATCGACTCGAGCAGCCGGTTTGGGCAGTCGATGTTCGCGCAGTAGCTCGCCGCCTCGCCCTCGAGCCGCTCGATCGGCGAGCCGCAGAAGGGACAGGAGTCGGGGAAGCGCCAGGGGCCCGCCTCCTCGACCTGGCGGGGGCGCTTCGCCGGGACGTAGGCGACGACCTCGGGGATGACGTCGCCGGCCTTGCGCACGATCACGGTGTCGCCGGGCCGCACGTCCTTCATCGCGAGCTGGTCCTCGTTGTGCAGCGTCGCGGTCGAGATCGTCGAACCGGCGACCAGGACGGGCTCGAGCACCGCGTAGGGGGTGACCTTGCCGGTGCGGCCGACGTTGACCTTGATGTCGTGCAGCAGGGTCTCGCGCTCCTCCGGCGGGTACTTGAACGCGAGCGCCCAGCGTGGGGCGCTCGAGGTGTAGCCGAGGCGCCGCTGGTTCGCGTACTCGTCGACCTTCACGACCACGCCGTCGATCTCGTACGCCGGGTCGTGGCGGTGCTCACGCCAGTGCTCGATGAACGCCCACACGTCGTCGGGGGTGTCGACAGTCCGGGTCTCCGGCGCCGTGGGGAGGCCGGCCTCGGCGATGCGGCGCAGAAAGTCGCTGTGACTGTCCGGCGCAAAGCCCTCCACGGCGCCCATGCCATGGCAGACGAGTGACAGCGGCCGGCTGGCAGTGATACGGGGGTCCTTCTGGCGCAGCGCGCCGCTCGCCGCGTTGCGTGGGTTCGCGAAGCGTGGCTCGCCGGCCTCCTCGCGGGCCGCGTTCATCTCCTCGAAGGCGTCGACGGGGTAGAAGACCTCGCCGCGGACCTCGAGCAGCGCCGGCGGCTCGTCGAGCTCGAGCACGGGGGGGATCGCGGCGATCGTGCGGGCGTTCGCGGTGATGTCCTCGCCGGTGCGGCCGTCCCCGCGCGTCACCGCACGCTCGAACCACCCGTCGACGTACGACAGGCTGATGGCCACGCCGTCGATCTTGAGCTCGCAGGTGTAGCGGTTGCGGGTCCCCTCGAGGCCGCGCTCCACCCGGTCGAGCCACGCCTGGAACTCGTCGCGGTCGAACGCGTTGTCGAGTGACAGCATCGGCTGGCGGTGCTGGACCGCGGTGAACGCCGGATCCGGTGGGGCGCCGACCTTGTGCGTGGGCGAGTCGCGATGGTCGAGCTGTGGATGGCTCTCCTCGAGCTCGCGCAGCTCCCGGACGAGCTTGTCGAACTGCTCATCGGAGATCTCGGGGTCGTCGAGGATGAAGTAGCGGTAGCGGTGCCGCTCGATCTCGGCGCGGAGCTCGGCGACCCGGCGGCGGGGCGACACGTCGGCCCTGCCCCGGGCTCCGCTGGCGCGACCTGAGGCGTTCATGGCGGACAAGGCTACCCACTGGCTGAGTCACGCCGGCGGAGCGACACCGGACTGCGCGCTGCTCCGCCACCCTGGCGACGCGGCGCCCCTCTGCGTGGCTGCTACGCGGCCCGGGTGATCGTCGCGCCGCCGAGGCACTCCCCGCCGTCGTAGAGCACCACCGCCTGTCCGGGCGCCACCCCTGAGGGGTACTCGTCAGAGAACGCGACGCGGATGCGATCGCCGTCGACGTCGAGGCGTGCCGGCAACGGCCGCCCGCGGTAGCGGACCTGCGCGCCGACCATGGGTGCTGCTGGCGGGGTGCCGGCCACCCACGACACCCCGTTCGCCTCGAGGTCGGTCACCTCCAGCGCTGTCCGCGGACCCACGTGGACCGTCTCACCGGTGATGCCCGTCACGTAGAGGGGTTCGTCGAGTCCGGACAGCCCGAGGCCGCGCCGCTGCCCGATGGTGAACCGGTAGGCCCCGTCGTGTCGGCCGAGCACCTCGCCTCCGGGGCCCACGAACGTGCCGGCGCGTGCGCCGATCCGCGGGCGCAGGAACGAGGCGACATCTCCCGACGGGATGAAGCAGATGTCGTGGCTGTCGGGCTTGGATGCGGTGACGAGCCCGCGTTCGGCAGCCAGCGCCCGCAGGTCCGCCTTGGTGTGCTCGCCCGCGGGCCACAGCGTGTGCGCGAGCTGGTCCTGCGTGGCCATGTAGAGCACGTAGGTCTGATCCTTCGCGGGGTCCGCCGCACGCCGCAGCCGCCAGCGACCGCCCTGGTGCCGCAGCCGCACGTGGTGGCCGGTGGCGAGGGCGTCGAAGCCGACCGCACGCGCGCGAGCGAGCAGGGCCGAGTACTTCACCCGCTCGTTGCAGCGGATGCACGGGTTGGGCGTCCGCCCCGCGGCGTACTCCGTGACGAAGTCGTCCACGACCCGCTCGGCAAAGGCCTCGGAGAGGTCCCAGACGTAGCAGGGGATCCCCAACGCGTCAGCGACGCGGCGGGCGTCGCGCGCGTCGTCGAGCGTGCAGCAGCCGCGGCCTCGCCCCTCGGGGCGAGTTGAGGCCATCTTCAGGTGGACGCCGGTCACGTCGTGGCCGGCATCGCAGAGCAACGCGGCGGTCATCGACGAGTCGACGCCACCCGACAGCGCGACGAGCACCTTCATCGCCGCCCACCCTAGCCGCGGCGTGTTGGGTGGCCAGGCGCGACGCGCTGACGGGATGCCCGCGCTCGGTTGCGCGCCCACCGACGGGACGGCTCCAGGTGCGGCCGCAGCGCGTCCCAGCGTGTGTGGTCGGCGCTCCTGCCGTGCACCAGGACGAGCGGGGGGCCCTCGCCGGTCGTCCAGTAGACGATCGCAGTGCCGTCACGGGAGGTGGTGTGCGACAGGGTCGCTTGGTCGCTGGCGGTCATGCCGGACTTCGCTTCCCGTCGGGTGCAACCGGGACCGGCAGCATCTACCACGACCGGTCAGAGCGCATCGGTAGGGTTACCTACCTTGCGGTGCGAGCAGCTTGTGCTCCATGGCGAACAGCGCCGCGGCGGCCCGGCTGGAGGCGCCGATCTTGGTGTAGATGTGCTGCACGTGGTGCTCGGCGGTGCGCCGGGAGATCACCAGCCGTTGGGCGATCTGCTTGTTGCTGCACCCCTCGGCGACCAGGGCGAGCACCTCCACCTCGCGGTCGGTCAGCCCCGCGGGCGGCTGTCGGCGGACCACCGCCTGGTGGCCGGCAGCGGTGAGCACGGCCCCTACCGCGTCCGGGTCGAGGCGTCGGGTGTCGACGTCGGCGCACACCTGCGCCTCGGCCTGCTCGGGGGTCCGCGCCGGCCGGTGCGGACGCGGTTGGGTCATGGCCTGGTAGGCGTCGGCGGCGGCCAGCACCCGGGCCGGCAGCGACAGCTCGGCGTGGGTGCAGCCGCGGTGGTAGCCGCTGCCGTCGCAGCGCTCGTGGTGGCCGCCGACCAGCGACGCCAGCGGCGCCAGCCGCTCGGAGGCGGCCAGGATGCGCTCGGAGTGGTAGGCGTGCAGCCGCACCTGCTCCCACTCGTGGGCGCTCAGCGGGCCGGGCTTGTCCCACACGGCCGAGGAGACCGCGACCCGGCCGACGTCGTGGAGCAGCGCCGCTGCCTCGAGGTCGCCGAGGTCGCCGGCCGACAGGCCGAGCCGCTCGCCGGCGTCGCGCGCCAGCGTCGCGACCTCGCGCGAGTGGCCGTGGGTGTAGGGGGTCTTCAAGTCGGCCAGGTCGCCGAAGACGGTGGCGACCTCAACGAGGGCCGGCTCCGCTACGTTCATCACCGGGCGGGGCTCGCCGTCGAGCACCAGCTGCTGGGGGTCGGCGGCGTTGACCTCGCCGAGCAGGCTCACGGCGTCATCGGCGAAGCGGGCGGCGAGCTCGGGGTCGAACAACTTGCCGCTGCCACCCCGAACAACCTCGACAGCCCGCTCGACGTCAGCGGTGGCATCCAGCAGGGCCGCGGTGCTGGTCAGCGCCGCAAGCCGGGCGCCTACCGGGATGTCGTCGCCGACCAGCCCGTCGGGAACCCCCTTGCCGTTCCACCACTCATAGGAGCGGTACAGGCTGTGCTGCACCTGCTCGGACAGGCCCAGACGACGTGCGGCGTCACGACCCACCTCGCAGGCGGCGGTAGTCGACTCGACCCCGATGCGCTGCCCGCGGGTGAACGTGACCAGCGCCAACCTGGCCCGCTCCAGCAGCGGATGCCCGCGGGTCAACCCCGGCAGGAGGACCGTGAACATCTCCTTGGGGGCGGCCAGGTCGGTCTGCGCGGTCACCGAGTACATGGTCAGCTCGTCACCGACGGCCCGTGCAGCCTCGTGCGCGTACCCGGTGCAGCCCACGTGGTGCAGCAGCGCGGTGTACATCCCCGCACGGAGGTCGTCATCCGACAGGTTGAGCGAGCGGCCGAGCACCAGGCTCAGCGCAGCCGCTCGCAGCGCCTCCCCCGCCGGAATCCCAAACCCCAGGTCAGCGAGCCGCGACAGTCCCGCCAACAAGTCCGCAAGCCGCATCACATCACCCGCCGAGTGAGTCTAGGTGCGTCCCGGGGACCCGTACAGGGCCGAAACCGGCCCCAGCAAGATAGGCAGCCCTACCGAGGCGCTGCCGACCGGCCCCGGCGCGAGGTGCCTGCACCGGCTGAACCCATCGGGATGAGCAGGCCATGTCGACGGGAACCGCTACGCAAACGAGCGGCCTGCCGGCGCTGGACCGCCTCCGCGCCACGAGCCGTACCGGCACCTGCGGCTGCCGCGCGAGAAGGGGCACGCCACCTCGATCTGCGGCCGCTCATCCTACGCGGGCCAACTGCGCGAGGGCGAGGTCACCAACGAGCACCCAGCGTTTCCGCGAGTGCGTCACCGACGACGCCGTCGTCCACGTGCCCGAGGAGCTCGGGCTCGGCCAGAGTCCCGACGCGGCGGTGAAGATGCCACAGATGTACGTCGAGGCGTTCCCCGACCTTCACGATGACCTCGCCGAGCAGATCGGGCGCTCGTCAGTCGCTGGGCCAGCGCTGCGCGCCGTGCAGCACGCGGAGGATGACCACAGCGGACGGTCCGATGCGGTAGACCACGCTGTACGGGGTGCCCACGACGACCAACTCGCGGGTTCCGGCGACTCGCCCTGACCGCGCCATCGCTGGGTAGTCAGCGAGACGTCCCACTGCCGCGTGAATGGCATCGCCCATGTCGAGGGCCGCCCATGGGTTGTGCTCAGCGATCCATTCGAGTTGGGCCGCGAGGCTCCGTTCGGCCTCAGGCAGCCACTCGACCCTCACGCAGTCCGACCGGCTGCGCGGCGCTCCAGCTCAGCCCGCTGCTGGCGCCAACTCGAGATCACCCGATCATGGGGGATGCGATCAACCGTTGGATCGGCGGCCTCGCGGACCGCTTGCTCGACCTCGCTACGGAACCACACGTCGTGTTCCTGCGCTTCGTGCCAACGCTGAACCGCATCGCGCATGAGCACGCGGAGAAGCTGCGCAGCCGTGTGCTCCTGGGCTGCTGCTACCTCAGCGAATGCCGCCTTCAGCTCGTCGTCCACGCGAAACGTGAAGGTGCTGTCGGCCATGGCGCGACCCCATCTCGGTGTGCTTGTAGCGATGTACATGGTAACACAGGCTCCGCGGGAGCCTGGCCCGCGCGGCGCACAGCCGAGGGGTTCACATCCGGCGGCCCGTCGCACGTTCACGCTCGCCCACGGCTGCGGTCGGGGTGTCGGGTGCGGTGACAGGGATCAGGCCAGGGCACCGCCGCCCACGGCGCGCAGGCGCTTCACGGCATCGGTGCAGGCCGAGGCGGCGAGGTCGACGTCCGCCTGCGTGGTCGTGCGCCCGCACGTGAAACGCAGGTGGGCCACCTGCTCGGTCGGGGCGCCGATGGCGCGCAGCACGTGGCTCGGCTCGGCAGCGCCGGACTGGCAGGCCGAGCCGGTTGACGCGGCCACGCCGGCGGCGTCGAGCGCGAGCAGCAGCGCCTCCCCGTCGCAGCCAGCGATCGCGACATGCGCGTTGTGGGGCAGGCGGCGCTCGCGTGAGCCGTTGAGGCTGACCCCGTCGATCGCCGCGAGGCCGTCCAGCAGACGATCACGCAGCGCGCGCAGCCGTGGGACCTCGTCGGCCCTCGTGGTCGCCGTGAGCTCGGCGGCGGCACCGCAGCCGACGATGCCTGCGGTGTTGAGGGTGCCCGACCGCACCCCCCGCTCCTGTCCGCCCCCGTGCAGCACCTGCTCGCAGGCGAGGTCACGCCCCAGGACGAGCACCCCGACGCCCTTCGGGCCGTTGAACTTGTGCGCGGACAACGCCAGGGCGCCGATGCCCCAGGCGGCGAGGTCGAGCCGCGAGCGCCCGAACGCCTGCACCGCGTCGGTGTGGAACGCCACCCCGCGGTCGGCCAACGCGGGTCCGATCACCTCGAGCGGCTGCACCGTGCCGATCTCGTTGTTCGCCGCCATCACCGACACGACGACGGTGTCGGGGCGCACAGCATCGAGCAGCCTTTCGGGGTCGACGAGGCCGTCGCGCTCGACCGGCACGACCGTGACGGCGAAGCCCTGGCGCGCGGCCAGCCACTCAGCCGACTCGAGCACCGCGTGGTGCTCGATGGCGGTGGTGACGAGGTGCGCGCCCTGCCCCGCGTCGCGGCCTGCCCACGCAAGGCCCTTGACGGCCAGGTTGTCGGCCTCTGTTCCGCCGCTGGTGAACAGCACGTCGAGGGGGGCGACACCGAGCGCCTGAGCGACCTGCTCGCGGGCAGTCTCGACCGCCGCCCGCGCCTCCCGGCCTGCCGCGTGCAGGGAGGAGGCGTTCCCATGCCGCCCCTCGAGATACGGGCGCATGGCGTCCCACACGGACGGGTCGATGGGGGTCGTGGCGGCGTGGTCCAGGTAGGCCGACATGACCTCGACGCTAGCGCACCGCCGCCGCCACCGTGCCTCACCGCTGCGCACGTCGCTACAGGGCATAGGTGAACGCCACGAGGTGCAACCCCGGCTCCGGCTCCCAGTCGAGGTCGGGCGCACGCGTGAAGCCGAGGCGGCCATACAGGCGCTGGGCGGCGCTCAGCGCGGCGATGGTGTGCAGGACGATCCGGTGCTTGCCCTCGGCCCGGGCCCAGTCGATGCAGGCCCGCACGAGCAGGGCTCCCAGCCCTTGTCCGCCCGCGGCCGGGTCTACGGCGAGGTAGCGGATGCCGGCATCGTCGCGCTGCGGGAACTCCGCGTTGGGGCTGTCGGGATCGCCGACGTAGGTCACCCCACCGAGCACACGGTCGCCCTCCACCGCGACGAGGACGGTGTCGGCTGTCGCCCGTCCCGCCACGTCTCGCAGCACCTGCGCGTACCCGTCGTCGAGCGCGGGGCCGAGCGCTGCCGCGTAGGCGGCCACGGTCACCGCACCGAGCTGGGCCTGCTCGGCGCTGCGCACGGGGCGGATCTCCACGTGCTGCCCGCTCATGGCTCCGGGCGGGCGGCGGTCACCGGCAGCACCGTCTGCACTCCAACCATCAGGGGAAGCGGCCACGCATCATACGCCGTGCCACGGGGACGACCGAGCGCGTCAGGTCTCGTCGCCGTCGTCCTCGGGTGAGCCGAGCAGCGGCGCGGGCAACGGCCGGTCCGCGCCGGGGAAGGCCTGCGGACGCTTGTCCGCCAGCTCCTGCTCCATGAACGCGCGCCACAGGGGCGCGGCGGTGCGGGAGCTGCTCATCCCGTGCAACGGCGTGCGCGCGTCCGGGTTGCCGACCCAGACCGCGGCCGCAAGCGTCGGTGTGGCGCCGGCGAACCACACGTCGGCGTGGTCCTGGCTGGTGCCGGTCTTGCCCGCCACCGGCCACCCTGCGAGCTGGGCGTGCACGCCGGTGCCCGAGCGCACGACCTCCTCCAGCACAGCGCGCACCACCGCGCTCACGTCCGGGTCGACCGCCCGCTCCCGGCTGGCCGCCGCCCGGTAGAGCGCAGTGCCGTCGCGGTCGACGACCGCTGCGATCAGGTGGGGCCGCGCATGCTCGCCGCCGACCGCGAAGACGCCGTAGGCGGAGGCCATCTCCAGCGGTGTGACGCCCCGGTCGAGGCCGCCCAGCGCGCTGGCGGGGGTGGCGCGGCCCCCGTAGGCCGCGCGACTGATGCCGACCCGGTCCGTGACGTCGAGCATGGCGGGCGTCCCGACGCGCAGGACGAGGTCGGCGAAGGCGGTGTTGACGCTGCGGACCAGCGCCGTACGGGCGTCGACCTCGCCCCAGCTGCGCCCACCGAAGTTGCGGACCCCCCGCACCGCCCACGGACCGGTGGTGCGCTCGGTTCCGAACGTGGCGCCGCTGCGACCCTCCAGCGTTGTCGACAGCGGCAGGCCCTGCTCCAGCCCGGCGACGAGCACGAACGTCTTGAACGCGCTGCCGGGATGGCGGCGCCCCTGGAGCGCGAGGTTGAACTGCTCCTCGTGGAAGTCGCGCCCGGTGGCGGCGGCCAGCACCCTGCCGTCGCGTGGGTCCACGGCGGCGATGGCGCCGGCCACGTCGCCTGCCGGCACGTGCTCGCGGAGGAGCCACTCAGCGCGGCGCTGTGCGACCATGTCGATCGTGGTCTCGATCGTGACCCCACCCTCGAAGAGCAGCTGCCTGCGGTCGTGCCAGCTCTCCCCCACGGCGGGGAGTGCGAGGAACTCCCGCTTGACGGCCTCGACGATGTGCGGGGCGACCGTGTCGCGCTCGCGTGCGGGGAGGACGCCGAGCGGCAGGGCCTGCAGCCGTGCCGCCGTGGCGCTGTCCAGGTAGCCCTCGGCGGCCATGCCCGCGAGGATGGCGCCGCGGCGGGCGAGGGCGCGCTCCGGCTGGCGCCGGGGGCTCAAGCGCTCCGGGGAGCGGATCAGTCCGGCCAGCAGGGCGGCCTGCTCTACCCGCAGCTGCGCTGCCGACACCGCGAAGTACTCCTGTGCCGCTGCCTCGATGCCGTACGCGCCGGCACCGAGGTACACCTCGTTCACGTACCGTTCGAGCAGCACCTCTTTGTCGTGGCGCCGTTCGAGGGCGAGCGCGATGAGCAGCTCGTGGTACTTGCGCTCGAAGGTGACCTCGTCGCCGACGAGCGTCTTGGCCAGCTGCTGGGGGATCGTCGAGCCGCCCTGCACGATGTCACGTGCGCGCAGGTTGGCGAGGCCGGCCCGGGCCACTGCCCGGGGGTCGAAGCCGTCGTGCTCGAAGAAGCGGCGGTCCTCGGCCACCAGCACCGCCTGCACAGCATGCGCCGGCAGCTCATCCAGCGCCACGATGCAGCGGTTGTGCTCTGCGTGCAGCGTCGCCAGGCGCACCCGGTCGCTGCCGCCCGCGACGACGACGGAGCGCTCGGCGAGCTCGGGGAGCGGGTCGGGGTCGGGCAGCACCAGCTGCACCGCCACGGCGTGGCGCAACGCCGCGGCCGTGGCTGCCACAGTGCGTGCCAACAACGGCTCGAGGCCCTGCAGGGCGAGTCCCACGCCGACGACGAGCGCGACCGCGCGGGCCAGCCAGCTGGCGACCAGCACGGTCTGGCCGCGCCGCGCAGGGCTCGGGGGGCGACGGTCCACGATGCGACGGAGGGGCTGCGGCCTCTCGTCGGGGAAGAGGTGCATCGCGGTGGTCTTCCTACGGTGCTACTAGCGCAATCGTAGTATTCACAACGCAGGGCACGCCGTGCGGGTTCCCGCCAGCGGCACACACGCCGCGGGCCCCGCCGAAAGCGCCACGCGGGAGGGCCCCACCGGCTGCAGACACGCCGCGGCCCCGCCGGGAGCGCCACGCGGCGCGGCACCCGACGGTGCACGCGGGGAAGCAGCGGGCCCGCTACTCCTTGCGCTTGTTGATCTCCTCCACCAGCGGCGGGATGATCTTGTAGAGGTCGCCGACCACGCCGAAGTCGGCGATCGAGAAGATCGGTGCCTCTTCGTCCTTGTTGATCACACAGATCGTCTGCGAGGTCTGCATGCCGGCACGATGCTGGATCGCCCCGGAGATCCCGGCGCCGATGTACAGCTGCGGCGACACCGTCTTGCCGGTCTGCCCGATCTGGTGCTGGTGCGGGTACCAGCCCGCGTCGGTCGCCGCGCGTGACGCCCCCACGGCAGCACCGAGGGCGTCCGCGAGCTGCTCGATGAGGCCGAACCCCTCGGCGTCGCCGAGGCCCCGGCCACCGGCCACGATGATCGACGCCTCGGTCATCTCCGGCCGGCCACCGGCTTCGGCCTCGACCACGTCGATGACCCGCGCGCGCCTGGCAGCGTCGTCGAGGTCGACGGACAGCTCCACGACCTCGGCCGGGGAACCGCCGGACTCCTCCGCCGTGAACGCGTTCGGCTTCACGCCGATGAACTGCCGCGCGCCGGCGACCACGTGGCACTTGGAGACCATGTCGCCGCCGAAGATCGCCTTGGTGGCCACGAGCACTTCCCCGTCGGCTTCGAGGTCGACCGCGTCCGTGATGACTCCGCCACCGAGGCGCACCGCCGCCCGCGCGACCGCGTCGGCGAGGAACGGGTCGGCCGGGTAGCACAGCGCCTGCGCACCCGATGCCTCGATGGCTGCGACGAGTCCCGCGGCGAGGGGCTCCGTCGCGTAGTCGTGGACGTCGTCGGCCTCCCAGACGAACGCCTTCGACGCCCCGTAGGCCCCGGCCTTCGCGCCGGCGTCGGCCGCGCCCGGACCGAACACGGCGGCGTGCACATCGTCGCCGAGGCCACGTGCGGCCGTCAGGATCTGGTTCGAGACCTTCTTCGGTGTGCCCTGGTCGTGATCGACGAGGACGAGGATGTCTGCCATGGCGCTCTCCTGCTCCTTCGCGTGCCCCGTCTGGGCTAGATCAGCTTCTGCGCGGCGAGGAAGTCGGCCAGCGCCTGCGCGCCGACCTGCCCCGAGCCGTCGTCCTCGACCTTCTCGCCGGCCTCCCTCGGGGGCCGCGGCGTGATCTCGACGACCCGCGTCCGCGAGCCCTCGAGCCCGACCTCCCCGGCGTCGACCTCGAGGTCACCGAGCGCTTTCGACGCCAGCGGCTTCGACTTGGCTGCCATGATCCCCTTGAACGAGGGGTAGCGGGGCTCGTTGATCGCCTCCACGACGCTCACGACCGCCGGCAGCGGCGCCTCCACGGTCTGGTGGCCCGTCGGCGTCTCACGGTCGGCGACCGCCTTGCCGTCGCTGAGCTCGAGGCGCTTCGCGTAGGTCAGGGCCGGCAGCCCGAGGAACTCGGCGAGCATCGCCGGCACGAGCATCGTCCGCGCGTCGGATGACTGGTTGCCCATGATGATGAGGTCGAAGTCCTCGTCGGCCAGCGCGGCAGCGAGCACCCGTGCGGTCGCGACGGCGTCGGAGCCGGCCAGCGCGTCATCGGTGACCTGGATCGCGCCGTCGAGCCCGTACGACAGCGCCTTGCGCACGGTCGTCTGCGCCGCCTCGGGGCCCATGCACAGCGCGATGACCTCCGTGCCGTCCGTGCGCTCCTTGATGCGCATCGCCTCTTCGATTGACCACTCGTCGTTGGCGTTCAGCACGGGCTCGCTCGCGTCGCGGTCGACCGTGTTCGTGCTCGCGTCGATCTTCTTCTCGGCAGCGGTGTCCGGCACCCGCTTCACGGGGCAGATGATCCTCACGGCTCGCTCCTCCAGGTGGCTTCAGTGCCGCCCTGCAGCGGCATGCGACCTCAGCAGAGCAGCGTACGGCGTGCTTGCGGCTGCACGCACATCCAACTCTAGTTACTCACCGGTAACTTGCGTGGTCAAATCCGGACCCACGCCCGCCCGCTTGCAGGTGTTCGCACCTCGCGCACGCGTGCCGTCCCCCTCGCCCACGCCCTCAGTTGCGGGTGAACTGCGCCTTGCCCGGTCCGTGCTCGAGGAAGGAGGCCATGCCGATCTTGCGGTCCTCGGTGGCGAAGGTCGCGGTGAACAGCGTCGTCTCGAGGCGCAGGGCCGCGTCGAGGTCCATCTCGGCGCCCTCGTCGATCGCCTTCTTCGCCATGCGCAGCGCGTAGGGACCCTGCGCGTAGCGCCGGGCGGTCTCGACCGCCACCTCGTAGACCTCACCGGGCGGCAGCACCTTGTCGACCAGCCCCATGTCGCGGCACTGGTCCGCCGAGTACATCTCCCCCCCGTAGACGATCTCCTTGGCCTTCGCCAGCCCGACGAGACGGGCGAGCCGCTGGGTGCCGCCGGCGCCGGGGATGATGCCGAGCTTGATCTCGGGCTGCCCGAGCCTGGCGTTCTCCGCGGCATAGCGGAAGTCGGCCGTGAGCGCGAGCTCGTTGCCGCCGCCGAGCGCGTAGCCGTTGATCGCGGCGATCGTGACCTTCGGGATGCGCGCGAGCGCCTTGAACGCCTCCTGCAGCGTCCCTCCGTGGGCGAAGAACTCCTGGAAGGTCATCTCGTTCATCGCCTTGATGTCCGCCCCCGCGGCGAAGACCTTCTCGCCGCCCCAGATGACCACGGCCGCGACGTCGTCGTCGTCCGTGAGCTCGCGTGCGGCCTCGCCGAGCTCGGTCCAGACCTGCGGGTTCAACGCGTTCACGGGCGGACGGTCGAGGCGCAGCGTCGCCACGCCGTGCTCGTCGGTGGTCACGGTCACGTGCTCGCCCACGGTGCGCTCCTCGGGTCGTCGGACGTGAACGCCCGGCAGTCTACCGACGACGGCGTGCGGTGCTGGAGCCGCGCTGCCGTCCGGGGTTAGCCTGCGGGATCGTGTACGTCCCCGTCTACGCCGCTCTCCTCGCCGCGCTCCCGCTCCTCGCCCTCGCCCTCGCCGTGTTCCGCACCGAGCTATCGCTCGGCACGGCCGCCTGGATCGTCACGGCTGGCGCGTCGGCGCTCGCCGTGGCCGCGTTCGGGCTGTCGCCTGCGGGCTTGCTCGCGGGCGCCGCGAAGGGCGCCTGGACCGGCGTGTGGATCCTGCTGCTGGTCGTGCCCGCGCTCCTGCTGTTCCAGGTGGCTGACAGCACCGGCGGGCTGGATCGCCTCAGCGACGCGCTGGGCGACGTCGCGCCGACGCCGGGTCGCCGGCTGCTGCTCATCGGCTGGGCGTTCCCTTCGTTCCTGCAGGGCGCTGCGGGCTTCGGCGTCCCCGTCGTCGTCGCGGCCCCCATGCTCGTCCGCACCGGCATGGCCCCGGCCGCGGCGGTCGCGGCATGCCTCGTGGGCTACCACTGGTCGGTGACGTTCGGTTCGATGGGGTCGTCGTTCTTCGTTGCCGTCGGGACCGCGAACCTCCCCGCGGACGAGGCCGGCCGGTTCGCCGTCCAGGCGGCCATCCTGCTCGCCGTCGGAGCAGCGGCGACGGCTGCCGTCCTGCTGCGCCAGGCCCGAGGGCTGCGCCGTGATGGGCCGCGCGCTGCGGGTGTTGCGGTGGTGATGGGCACGACCCTCGTGGGCGTCGCCGCGGTGCAACCTGCGCTGGGCTCGACGGCAGCCGGCCTGGCGGGCCTCCTCGCCGCCTGGCTCCTGTTCCCCAGGGCCGGGGAGCGCCCGCAGGCCCGCCCCTTGCTGCTCGCGTCGAGCCCCTACCTGCTGCTGACCGGTCTCGTGGTCGCCGTCTTCGGAGTGCCGCAGGTGCGTGAGCTCGCCGAGCAGGTGCCGGCGCTCGCCCCCTCGTTCCCCGAGACGATCGCCGCATTCGGCCACGTCAACGCGGCGGTCGCGGCGCACCAGCCGCTGCGTCCGCTGCTGCACCCGGGGCCCTACCTGCTCGTTGCCGCAGCGGTCGGCGCGCTCGTGTACCGCCGTCTGGGCTGGTGGCCCCAGGACCGCTGGACGCGTGCCTTCGTCGCGCCCTGGGCGCGCCGCTCCCGGTCAACGATCGTCTCGCTGCTGGGCCTCACCACCCTGGCAGGGGTGATGGTGGACGCGGGGATGCTGGCCGCGATGGCCCAGGCGCTCACCGCGGCGCTGGGCCTGGCTTTTGTCCCCCTCGCCGTCATCGTCGGGGCTGGCGGCACGGTCCTGACCGGCTCGACGACCGCGTCGAACGCGCTGCTCGCGCCTTTGCAGGCCGACGCCGCCGCCCAGCTCGGCCTGGCGCCGACGACACTGCTCGTCGCGCAGACCGTAGGCGGCAACATCGGCAACGCCCTCACCCCGATCAACGCGGTCATCGCCGCCGCGGCCGTCGGCGCGTCCGGCGCAGAGGGCGAGATCCTGCGCCGCGCCCTGAAGACGATGCTCCCCGTCGCCGCGGTCGCCGTCGTCGGCGTGGTCGCGCTCGCGCTGCTCGACGCGGTGTGACCCCACGGCAACTATCAGCGCCGTAGGTCCCTGCACGCGCAGCCGATCGGCCCTTGGCCGCAGGGCAGCCGAGGCGGATGCTCAAGGTGGCGTCCTCCTTCCGCGCAAGCGGTCGTGACGTCGGTTGGTTGGCGTGCCCCGGGGGCCGCCGGTGCCCCGGGAAGAGTTCGGAGGCACACATGAAAACACTGCGCATGCTGGCCGTAGCGGTCAGCCTTCTGCTGCTGGCAGGCGCCTGCGGCCAGCCCGACGAGATCGAACCCGTCGAGCCGCCCGAGGACGCACCTGCGCTCGATGACCCTGAAGCGGCCGAGTACGACGTCTTCGAGGCGCCCGCCGAGGAGGAGGCCGTCGAGGTGTTCACGTGGTGGACCGCCGGGGGCGAGGCCGAGGGCCTGGAGGCCATGGTCGAGGTGTTCGCAGACCGCTACCCGGAGTACACCTTCGTGAACGCGGCAGTCGCCGGCGGTGCCGGGACGGCTGCGCGTGCCGTGCTGGCCTCGCGGCTGGCGGCGGAGGATCCGCCGTCGTCGTGGCAGGGCCACGCCGGCCAGGAGCTCATCGGGACCTACGTGGTGGCCGGGCAGCTCGAGCCGCTCAACTTCCTGTTCGAAGAGGAGGGCTGGCTGGAGGTCTTCCCGGACGCGATCATCCCGCAGATCTCGCACGAGGGGAACATCTACTCGGTGCCGGTCAACATCCACCGCGCGAACATCCTGTGGTACCTGCCCGAGCAGCTCGACGAGTTCGGCGTCGACGTCCCGACCACCTGGGACGAGTTCTTCACGGTGGCCGACGAGCTCGAGGCGCAGGGCGTGATCCCGCTCGCGCTCGGCGAGCAGTGGACGCTGATGCACCTGTTCGAGACCGTGCTGCTCGGCACGATGGACGTGAGCACCTATGACGGGCTCTGGGACGGCTCGACCGACTGGGGCGGCCCCGAGGTCGCCGAGGCGATCGAGGTCTTGGACCGGGTCCTCGACTACACGAACCCCGATGCCCCGACCCTGTCGTGGGACCAGGCCACACAGCTGGTGATCGACGGGGAGGCGGCCTTCAACATCATGGGCGACTGGGCGGCCGGGTACTTCGGCGCGCAAGGGCTCGAGCCGAGCGCAGGCGGCTACGGCTGGGCTCCGGTGCCGGGCACCGACGGGGTCTTCCAGTGGCTGTCGGACTCGTTCGCGCTGCCTGTCAACGCGCACAACCGTGAAGGCGCGATCGCCTGGCTGCGGGTCGCCGGCTCGCGGGAAGGCCAGGACGCCTTCAACCCGATCAAGGGCTCGATCCCGGCCCGCATGGACGGGGACCGCAGCCTCTACGACGACTACCTGCTGTCTGCGATGGACGACTGGGAGTCGGACGAGCTGGCCGGCAGCCTCGCGCACGGCACGGTCGCCTCGGACGCGTTCAAGGCGGAGATCGACACCGCGCTTGGGCTGTTCCTGGCCGACCGTGATGGGGACACGCTCCAGGACGAGCTGGTCAACGCCTGCGAGGCGGCCGGTCCCTGCGAGTAGCGACATCAGCTCGGCATGCTGGCGGCCGTCACGGCCGCCAGCTGTCGACTCCCGACGACCGTAGCTGGCACCACCCGCGGCTCTGCTCCGAGGACGAAGTCCGTTGACGCGCGATCGCCTGACGGCTGCAGCGATGGTCGCCCCGTCTGCGATCCTCATCGGCATCTTCGTGTACGGGTTCATCGCCTGGTCGCTGCGGGTGTCGATGAGCGACTGGCAGGGGCTGATCCCGAGCTACAACTTCACCGGCCTCGACAACTTCGCGCACCTGCTGTTCAACGACCGGCGCTTCCGAGTCGACATCCGCAACACGGCGGTCTTCTCGGTGGCCTTCCTCGGCGGCGCGACGACGCTAGGGCTGCTGCTGGCGATCATGCTGGACCGCAAGCTCCCCGCCGAGACGTTCTTCCGCAACGTGTTCCTGTTCCCCATGGCGGTGTCGTTCATCGTCACCGGGGTGGCGTGGCGGTGGTTGATGAACCCCGCGCTCGGCGTCCGCGTCAGCGGGCTGAACCTGCTGTTCGAACGGCTCGGGCTCGACTTCCTCATCAATCAGTGGCACATGACGAGCCCCCCGTGGGGCATGGCCTTCGTGGCCATCCCCGCGCTGTGGCAGATGTCGGGCTTCGCGATGGCGATCTTCCTCGCCGGGATGCGCTCCATCCCCGAGGAGCTGCGCGAAGCCGCTCGGGTCGACGGGGCGTCGGAGCTGCAGGTCTACCGCCGGGTGATCCTGCCGCTGCTCCGCCCCGCCGCGCTGTCCGTCGTGATCATCCTCGGCCACATCTCGCTCAAGATCTTCGACCTCATCATCGCCCTCAGCGGGCGGCAGCTGGCGCTCGACGTCCCCGCCATCTACATGTGGACCACCACCTTCGACGCGAACAACTTCAACCGTGGTGCGGCGATCGGGATCCTGCTGCTCCTGTCGGTCGCAGTGCTGGTCGTGCCCTACCTGTGGTACGCACGCCGGCAGGAGGCGGAGCTGTGAGCGCTCCCGCCACCGCAGCCCGGCCGGCTCCCCCGCCTGCCGTGCGGGTGACGCCCGTCGCGCCCCGGCGGCGGCGGGCCCGCCTCCTGCGCTGGGCCGGGGTGGCCCTGCTCAGCCTCATGGCGGTGTTCTTCCTGCTGCCGATCTACGTCATGCTGATCACAGGGCTGAAGTCGTTCGAGGAAGTCAGCCTCGCGACGATGTGGAGGCTGCCGACCGGGATCTACTTCGACAACTTCGCGGCCGCGTTCCGGGCGCTGCGACCGAACCTGTTAAACAGCCTGGCCCTCACGGTTCCGGCCGCGGTCGGCTCGGCGGTGCTGGGCTCGTTCAACGGCTACGTCCTGTCGAAGTGGCGCTTCCGTGGCTCGCAGACCCTCTTCACGTTGCTGCTGTTCGGGATGTTCATCCCCTACCAGAGCATCCTGATCCCCCTCGTCCAGTTCATGCAGACCATCAACCTCTACGGTGGCATCCCCGGCCTGATCCTCGTGCACATCGTCTACGGCATCCCCATCACGACGCTGATCTTCCGCAACTACTACGCCAGCGTGCCCACGGAGCTGGTCGAAGCGTCGCGGATCGACGGGGCGGACATGTTCCGGATCTACCGCCACATCATGCTTCCGCTGAGCCCCCCGGCGTTCGCGGTGGTGCTCATCTGGCAGTTCACCAACATCTGGAACGAGTTCCTGTTCGCGATCGTGCTCACGCGCCCGGCCTCCTGGCCGGTGACCGTCGCGCTGAACAACCTCGCGGGCAGCCAGATCGTCGAGTGGAACGTGCAGATGTCGGGCGCCCTGCTCGCAGCGCTGCCCACGCTCGCCGTGTACGTGCTGCTCGGCCGCTACTTCGTGCGGGGGCTCATGGCCGGCGCGATGAAGGGTTGACGACCCACTCCCGCGCCGCCGAAGGGGACGACATGCCATCGGTTGGTCTCGACGCGGCCGGCAGCCAGCCCACACGGCACTGGCACCGCCTCGACGACGGTCGCGTGCAGTGCGACCTCTGCCCCCGGGCGTGCAAGCTCCACGAGGGGCAGCGTGGCCTGTGCTTCGTGCGCGCCTGCGTCAACGGCTCGATCGTGCTGACGACGTACGGGCGGTCGAGCGGTTTCTGCGTGGACCCGATCGAGAAGAAGCCCCTGCACCACTTCCTGCCGGGCACCACGACGCTGTCGTTCGGCACCGCCGGCTGCAACCTCGCCTGCCGGTTCTGCCAGAACTGGGAGCTCAGCAAGGCCCGCGCGACGGCCATCCTCGCGGTGGAGGCAACCCCGGCGGACATCGCGTCCACCGCCGCACGGCTGGGCTGCCCCAGCGTGGCCTTCACCTACAACGACCCGGTGGTCTTCCACGAGTACGCGATCGCGGTCGCGCAAGCCTGCCGTGCCCGCGATATCCGCACGGTGGCGGTGACCGCCGGGTACGTGAACCCAGCCCCGCGCGCGGAGTTCTACGCGCACATGGACGCGGCGAACGTCGACCTCAAGGCCTTCAGCGACGCCTTCTACCGGCGGGTCTGCGCCGGCCGTCTGGAGCCGGTGCTCGACACGCTGCGCTACCTCGCGGGCACCGGCGTCTGGCTCGAGATCACCAACCTCGTCATCCCCGGCCACAACGACTCCGACGACGAGCTCGACCGCATGACCGCCTGGGTGGTCGAGCACCTCGGGCCCGACGTACCCATGCACTTCACCGCCTTCCACCCGGACTTCCGCATGCGCGCCGTGCCTCCGACCACGTCCGAGACGCTCCGGCGCGCCCGGGCCATCGCGCGCCGCAACGGGATCCGTCACGCCTACACGGGCAACCTGCCTGATCCGGCCGGCGCGACGACCAGCTGCCACGCCTGCGGCGCTGCGCTGATCGTGCGTGCCGGGTACGTGCTCACTGGCTACCACCTGACCGCGGACGGCCGCTGCCCGTCGTGCGCGACCCCGTGCCCGGGTGTCTTCGACGTGGTGGGCCCCCGCCGCTGATCACCCGGGGGCATGTGGCCCTCGGATCACACCGACAGGTACCGTCGCACGATCTGCTCGTCCGCCCAGATCGCCTCGATGTCGTCGCTGTGCTCGATGACGCCTTTGTCCATGATGTAGCCGCGATCCGCGACGCGCCGGGCGAACTTGAGGTTCTGGTCCGCGAGCAGCACGGTGATGCCGGTCGCGCTGATCTCACGCACCACCTCGACGAACTGCTGCACGATCTTCGGCGCGAGCCCCTCCGAGGCCTCGTCGAGCAGGAGCATCCGCGGGTTTTGGATCAGCGCGCGGCCGGTGGCTAGCATCTTCTGCTCTCCGCCGCTCAGCTGCATGCCGCCTCGGCGGATGTAGTCCTTGAGGACTGGGAACAGCTTGTAGACCCGGTTCAGGTCCCACTCGCCCTCGCGCCTGGCCGCACGGCGGGCCAGCTCCAGGTTCTCCTCCACGGTCAGCTCGGCGAAGATGCGCCGGTCGTCGGGGACATAGCTCAACCCCTGCCGGGCAATCCGGTGTGCGGGCATGCCGACCAGGTCGGTGCCGTCGAAGGTGATGCTTCCGGAACGCGGACGCAGCAGCCCCATGATGCTGCGCAGCGTCGTGGTCTTGCCCGCCCCGTTGCGTCCGAGCAGTGCCACCACCTCGCCTGCCTCGACCGACAGGCTCACGCGCTGCAGCACGAGGCTCTCGCCGTACGCGGACTCGACGTCCTCGAGGTTCAACATCATTCCGCCACCTCCTCGCCGAGGTAGACCTCACGCACGGCCGGGTCGTCGCGGACGTCCTCGGGCGGGCCCTGGACCAGAACCTCTCCGCGGTTCATCACGACGATCCACTCGGAGATGGCAAAGACCACGTCCATGTCGTGCTCGACGACCACGAACGTCGTCGCGCCGCCCTCGGCCAAGCGCTTGATGAGCGCGAGGATCTGCTGCCGCTCGGACGGGTTCATGCCCGTGCATGGTTCGTCGAGGAAGCACAGCGCCGGTTGCGGGGCGAGGGCCATGGCGATCTCCAGCAGCCTGCGGTCACCGTGCGACAGCGCGCCCGCTACTTGCCGTGCCTGGGGGCGCAGGCCAACCCGTTCCAGCAGCCCGGTGGCCTCGAGCGCAGCGGGTGCATCGGCCCTGACCCGCCGTACGGGGTGCGTGGACTCGCCCAGTCGGGCGAGCACGGGCATGAGCACGTTGTCGTGCACCGACAGCCGCGGGAACACGCTGGTGATCTGAAACGAACGGCTGATCCCACGCCGCACGCGTTCATGGATCGGCAGGGTCGTGATGTCCCGGCCGCGGAACTCCACGCTGCCTTCGTCGGCCTTGACGAGCCCGCTCAGAAGGTTGATGAGCGTGGTCTTCCCGGCGCCGTTCGGGCCGATCACCGAGGTGAGACGTCCGGCGGGGAGGGTGAGGTCCACGCGTTTGACCGCCCAGAAGGCGCCGAAGCGCTTGGTCACTCCTCGGGCGACGAGAAGGTCACCCATCGGAGCCCCCCGTTGACGACACCCGATCGGCGTTTTCGACCCGGGCCCCGCCCGGGGCATCGCGGCTTTGCAGGCGCCGCACGCCGGGGATGCGAGGGCCGAGCGCGAGCGCGACGCTCGCGACTCCGCCGCGGAACGCCAGCACCAGCACGACGACGATGACCCCGAGCACCAGCAGCCAGTACTGCGTGAACTGGACCACCATCTGCTTGATGAAGAACAGCAGGAACGCCCCGACGAGCGGCCCGCCGAAGACGTGCGCCCCACCGAGCAGCGAAGCGAGCACCGGCTCGGCGGAGAACGTCCAGTGCGCCATGCCCGGACCGGCGTTGGTGTTGAGCGGTGACCACAGCGAACCCGCCAGCCCCGCGTACAGCGCCGACACCGTGAAGCTCACGAGTCGGACCCGCCGTACCGCCACGCCCGCGTAGGCCACGCGCGTTTCGTTGTCGCGGATGCCCTGGAACGTGAGCCCTAGCGGTGAGCGCACCAGGCGCCACAGGACATAGACGCCCACGATGGTCACGACGAGGACGACATAGTAGAAGCGGTCGAGGGAGCTGAGATCGACACCCCAACCCGGGATGCCGAGCACGCCGCGGGG